>NZ_CP054140.1:0-162500 GCF_016446285.1 Desulfobulbus oligotrophicus | reverse complement strand
GACACCAAACGTGCGGAGGTCCGAAAACCCACTTGCACAAGTGCCGACTCTACGATTTAGATACCCTGCTATTCAATTGTCAAAGATCAAAAACTCTAAAAGCTTAAAATTAGATGTTGAACAAGGCCCAACACCTAATCTTACCCCTTCAGAAGTCTGGTGGAGGTGAACGGGATCGAACCGATGACCTCCTGCGTGCAAGGCAGGCGCTCTCCCAGCTGAGCTACACCCCCGATCTTCACCGACCTGCACGCCTGGTGGGCCTAGGTGGACTTGAACCACCGACCTCACGCTTATCAGGCGTGCGCTCTAACCAAGCTGAGCTATAGGCCCGTGCCTTGATCTCTCAAAACTGAACAGTAACGAGCAGGGTTGATCCCATACAGAGTATGCCTCTGTATCTATCCTTATAAAGGAGGTGATCCAGCCCCAGGTTCCCCTAGGGCTACCTTGTTACGACTTCACCCCAGTCACCAGCCATACCTTGGCAGCCTGCCCCCTTACGGTCAGCTCAACTGCTTCTGGTACCACCGATTCCCGTGGTGTGACGGGCGGTGTGTACAAGGCCCGGGAACGTATTCACCGCGGCATGCTGATCCGCGATTACTAGCGATTCCGACTTCATGGAGTCGAGTTGCAGACTCCAATCCGGACTGAGACCGATTTTATGGGATTGGCTTCACCTCGCAGTGTCGCTGCCCTTTGTATCGGCCATTGTAGTACGTGTGTAGCCCTGGTCATAAAGGCCATGAGGACTTGACGTCATCCCCACCTTCCTCCGGTTTGACACCGGCAGTCCCTTTAGAGTGCCCAGCCGAACTGCTGGCAACTAAAGGCAAGGGTTGCGCTCGTTGCGGGACTTAACCCAACATCTCACGACACGAGCTGACGACAGCCATGCAGCACCTGTCTCCAGGTTCCTTCGGATGAAGGCACTTCCTAGTTTCCTAGGAATTCCCGGGATGTCAAGACCAGGTAAGGTTCTTCGCGTTGCATCGAATTAAACCACATACTCCACCGCTTGTGCGGGCCCCCGTCAATTCCTTTGAGTTTTAATCTTGCGACCGTACTCCCCAGGCGGTGAACTTAATGCGTTAGCTGCGACACAGAGGGGATCAACACCCCCTACATCTAGTTCACATCGTTTACAGCGTGGACTACCAGGGTATCTAATCCTGTTTGCTCCCCACGCTTTCGCGCCTCAGCGTCAGTATCCAGCCAGAAAGTCGCCTTCGCCACCGGTATTCCTCCCGATATCTACGAATTTCACCTCTACACCGGGAATTCCACTTTCCCCTCTGGTACTCAAGCCTGGCAGTTTCAAATGCACTTCCACAGTTAAGCCATGGGATTTCACATCTGACTTGCCAAACCGCCTGCGCGCCCTTTACGCCCAGTGATTCCGAACAACGCTCGCACCCTCCGTATTACCGCGGCTGCTGGCACGGAGTTAGCCGGTGCTTCCTTTAGAGGTACCGTCAAGCAATACGGGTATTAACCATAGTGCACTTCTTCCCTCTTGACAGAGCTTTACGACCCGAAGGCCTTCCTCACTCACGCGGCGTCGCTGCGTCAGGGTTCCCCCCATTGCGCAATATTCCTCACTGCTGCCTCCCGTAGGAGTCTGGCCCGTGTTCCAGTGCCAGTGTGGCGGATCATCCTCTCAGACCCGCTAACCATCGTCGCCTAGGTAGGCCATTACCCCACCTACTAGCTAATGGTACGCAGACCCCTCTCTATGCAGTAGCTTATAAATAGAGGCCACCTTTCCTTGCATGCCTTATGAAAAACAAGAATATCCGGTATTAGTACCCCTTTCGGTGTGTTATTCCAGACATAAAGACAGGTTATCTACGCGTTACTCACCCGTGCGCCACTCTACTCAGAACCGAAGTCCCTTTCGCGTTCGACTTGCATGTGTTAAGCACGCCGCCAGCGTTCGTTCTGAGCCAGGATCAAACTCTCCAGTTAAATATCCTAGCCAATCACAAAAGACTGGACTTATCCAAATCAAAACCAATTACTTGGCCCGCTCGTTTACTGTTCAGTTTTCAAAGATCAAGGACGGCCAAAGGCCATCTCATAAAAAACAGCGAATCAAACGCTGCAAGAACTCAATCTAACCTTTTAAAAACATCGTGTCAATAATAAAATTTGAGGAACAACCAAAAACAAAACATGACACGTGCCCCAAAAGGAGACGGCTATTTACCTGAACAAAAAATACATGTCAATATAAAAAAACACCACCATAAGGATTTTAGAAGAATATCTGTACTGCTCACCAAAGAGATCAGTGTGTTTAACTGCTCAATTTTTGGGTGATTTTATCCATTGTGACAGGGCTTCAATGATTTTTTCCGCCTGAGCAACAGATGAGATATTAAATTTTGATTTAACCTGATACTTGCCGCTTCTTTTTTGATACCTGCGGATAGTGAACTTATCGGCTCCATACTGTTGGGTTGTTCGGTCAAGATCCCGGTAACGGAATAAGATAGTCGTCCAGGCACCTTTGGAGAGAATCTTCTTATCGATCTCCTGCACAACCAGGACTCCGTCTTCCTCGTAGTTTATTGTTAAATCGTCTGTGTTTTCAGGCATATTATCACCAGGTGGGCTAAAGAGATATCATACAAAAAACAGGTTTATTAAAGTAGTCGGATGAATCAGGAAAAGCAAGAGGTGCTCCAGAGCCGGCACAAGGGCAAAGTTACTGTTCAAATTCGTATTTGATATCGCCGCTGTTATGCAGAGCCCCTGTTTCAGTGAGCAGGAAAAAGCCGTTCCCCAAGGTGTATCTGGTGTTGAAAGTGGCGGCTTCAGCAGCCAGATCTTTACCGTAACTCACATAAAAATTTGGCGTCAGCCAGCTGCCAAACACTAATGAAAAGGAATCCGAGGTATCGCTTGGTTCAAACTTGATGACATCGATCATTGCCAACTCTTTTATACTTTGCAGATACGGAACAAGTCCACCTATACCTATGGTGTCAGCGAGTGTTCCCGCCATACCGAGCTCCTGTCGCGTTTCGCCGCCGATCGCCGTACTCTCAAGTAAACTGGTAATAATTGTCGACTGCTCCAGTGCCGGGGTAGAGTAGAAGTTTATATTCGGCTTTTGCAGGAAACCATCAATAATAACTCCTACAGTTGTCTTTTGGTTTTTTCTCTCACTGCGCAACTCAATACCAGGGTTGGTCAAAGAGCCTCCGGAAAAAATGAGTCGGCCAAGATCGATTTTCAAGCGTCTGCCGTAGAGGGTGAAGGAACCATCCCGTACACTTAACATGCCGTTGCCGGTCTGGGGTCGGCCCGGTTGTTTTTGAACGGTCAGCTTTCCATCTATATATCCTCGCAAACCATGGGCATTTATCAGTACCTCGTTACCGGTGAGGACGGTCATGTCAAAGAAGATCGGCCATGAAGAGGTGCTCTCATCATTTTCCTCGGCATCGATGACTACCACATCTGCCGAAGGGGCGAGACCCTGGTCAAAGTCGATTGAGGTGATGTCGGCGTGCGGAACGGTAACTGTGCCACCCACTTCAATTTGACGGTGGTCGAATGTTAAACGAATATCCGGGCTGATGACAAGGTCAAGTCCCGGGATGCGTGCAGCCTGGAACGTTTCACCGGCAAGCCGGAGGGTATAGAGATCGGCGGTTGACTGGTCAAACGGGATCTCGCTCTCTGCTTTTATAATGCCCGCACCGGAGCGGGCTGTTGCCAGGAGATGCAGGAGACGGCCGTCACCCGTCACACTGAGCGTTAGTGGTGAGAGGGTGATCCCGAGTGGTGGGATCTCCGCCTGACCGTTTTGGAGTTCAAGCTGACCTTGAACAACAGGCGCCAACAGCGTACCGCTGGCAGTTAATTTTCCCTGAATGTTTCCCGATGGGAGTACTTTTCGGTTCGTCAGCAGGATGACTGGACTCAAATCGAGAATGTTAACGTGCACTGAACCGGTCATTTCTGCCTGGAGCAGCTGTAAAAGTGAAAGCTGGTCTGTCCTGCAGGACAGACTTCCCTCAAGCATGCTGCCATCGGTTAACTCGCTGGCAACGGATGCCTGCAAATTATTTTTTTCATAATCTGCCCGGAACACATTTTTCTTCCACTTCACCAGGTGCTGATGGTTATCGGCAAGTGGCAGGGGGAAGCTCATCGCCTGGGTGGTTGCTGTGAGTTGAGCCGCCAGGATCTGCTCCTGGCGGCCGGATATTGCAAGTTCACCGCTGATCGATCCTGAGAGCTGTTCAGTGGTAAAAGGGGGCAGGGTAAAGAGGTTTAACGGTAGTGCAGCTACTTTTCCCTGGAGCTGCCAGGAATTCTCTTTTTTCTGCCAGGAACCTCCGATACACAGGGTGGAAGAGGTGGTGGCAATGCAGAGTGGATCAAGGTCTGCTCTGCTGGTGGACAGTATCGTTTCGGCCGGTTGTCGTTGCTGCCAGTTTCCGTACTGTTGACTTAAAAAACGTGCACGGTTTATCGTGCCTTGCCAGCGACCGTCCGTCAGGGTTCCGTCCATGGACAAACCTGCGGAACCCAGGTTTGTCCGGCCTTCCAATACAAGTTGATAGCGTTGAGATGCTCCGGTAAGACGAAGGGATCCGGACGTCATGGAGATGTTGCCAAAGTGCATCTTTTCAGCATGCAGTACGCCATGCACATTGCCATCGTTACTGAAAACCCCTCTGGTCTCCATGGCTATCTTTTGCACTGTAGTTCCATTGATCCCCAGATTGCTCCCCGTCAGTTTGAAGTCGATACCAGGCTTTTCAACACTTCCCGATATCCGTCCGTTGGCGTTTATTCTGCCGCTTGCACCGGGCCAGAGGTCGGCGAGGTTTGATGAGTCAAGGGCCAGGAGCAGGTCAAGGTTGTCAGCGAGACTGCCCTTGATCTGTAACGATGAACCGCCGCTTTGCAGTGTGAAGGCCGGAATGCGTATCTGCTTGTTTTCGAGATGTACCTCCCCGGTTCCAGTTACCTGTTGCTGGCGAACTGTGCCCTGTAATCTGGTTACATGAAGAGATGCCCTGACACCGTGGTCAGTACCTTGCCCGGAGGTTGTGACGGCCACGGTCATGTTGCCGGGCCAGTCTTTATGTAACAGGGCAGGGTTGAGATAGGTGCCGTTCACTTCTGCCTGCCAGGACAGATGAGGGGCCCAGGTTACCTCGCCTTGGGCTGTGAGTTCGGTTTTCTGATGACGAAGGCGCAGGTCTTGTACCTCCAGCCCCTGACTGTTCCCCTGCAATGCAACATTGATCTGACCTGGGTCCTTGAAACCCGGGGGCAGGATCTGTGTGTGCATCTGAACGGTGTACGCATCAAAGGTTCCCCGGCCTGTGACTATCAGTGCGGACAGGGGCTGGTCAGGCCAGGTTGTGTGCAGTGCCCGAGGGGTCAGCAGCGGACAAGTCCCCTGGACCTGCCAGGTGGGGGTCGTGGTCATGAGATCTTTAAGGTGGCCTTTGACCTGGAAAGAAAGGGGATTGTCAAAGGTTCCGGTCATGGTGAGATCGTTGAGTGGGCCGTATATCCGGCCGCGACCGGGCACTGCGGTGTAACCTTCTTGGTGGATGGTGCCGGTGATCTCCATCTCCACCGGATAGTTCAGATGTGTTTGAAGGGTGCCGGTGGCAGCAAGGGTGGCAGTCTTGCTGTCCAGCCTGAGCTGCCGGATGCGTAACAGTTCGTTGTGGTAGGTAAGGGTGGAAAGAGTTACGGTGTTGATGTGCCAGACTTCTTCTCCATCCGAAAAAATATGCACGTTTTCCAGCGTGAGCGCATCGAGTTCAAGCAGGATGGGCAGGGTGAGGGGAGAGAGTAATGTATCTTCATTGCTGGTACCAAGCAGGACATGGACATTTGCTGCCTGGATGCTTTTGAGATGAATCCGGCCGGCGAGGAGTTGGGTCGGCTCCCAGGAGAGGGTGATCGTATCAATCCGGACAGTGTCAATGCCGTCTGCAAACTGAAGGTTCTGCAGTCGAATGGTTGAAAAGAGAGAACCGGAGACAGAACCAATAGTCAACAGGGGGGCGGTTATGTGGTTGATGACCGGTGTCAGGAACCTTAATCCCTGTGCTGTTCCCAACAGCAGCACACCGGTGACAAGTACAGCAGGTACCAGCAGTACAAGCAGTTTTACGATGCGATACAGCAGAGACCGAATCATACTCACAGGTCAGCCCCCATGGTAAAATGAAGACGCCAGCCACCATCATCGTCAAGTGCCTTTGCGAGATCAAGGCGGACCTGACCGAAGATGCCATTCCAGCGAAGACCAAACCCGGCCCCGGATTTTAAGGAGACATGTGAAAAGGTGTTCATTGCGGCGCCGCTGTCATAAAAAACAGCGCCGCTCCATGCATCAACAAGGGTTCGTTCCAGCTCAACGCTGTAGGTAAGAATATTTTTGCCGCCAAGGTTGTTCCCCTCTGCATCAACCGGGCCGATCTTTTTGTACCCATAGCCTCGCACGCTCTGGTCACCACCGGCATAGTACCGTAATGAGGGCGGTAGTTTTCCGATGTCGTCAACCAGGGTTGTACCGATATCGGCGCGACCGATACAACGCCACAGACTGGAAAAGGAGTAAATGCCCTTGGCGCGAAGTGATGCCTGCAGAAAGGATGTGTTAGCCAGAAGAGTGTCCTCGCTCCCCAGCACAGAGGCGGACAGACGCAGTCCTTTTTTCGTGGCTATTCGATCATCTGTCCAGAAGACACTGCCTTTGATGCCGGGTATGAGCAGGGTGGCATGGTCATCTTGATGGCCGACACTGTATTGTTCGTCAAGAAATTGTACATACGTGGAGAATTCACCCCATTCCCGGTACTGATCATGGCTGATCGTTGTGTTGAACGTTTTTGTATCGATGCTGTTGAACTCTTCGGTTGCATATCCGGCAGCCAGGGCCACTCTGTCTTTTTTGGCATCGCCGATGGGAATGATATAGGTGCTGCCGAGACTGTTTTTTCGTTCCGAGGGTTGCAGTTGAACGTCCAGCTGGTGTCCGAGTTGATTAATATAGCGGTTTGTGTAGGTCAGGGTTCCCCGGGTGCCGGTATCGGTCCCGTATCCCAGGCCGATGCCGTACTTGTGAGCAGGGTTTGGGGTCAGGGCAACCGTCACCGGAACGCGATCAGCCGGGGATTGTTCAAGGTCATAATGCAGGTCAACGGTTTTGAAGTAATCGGTGTTAAACAGTGCCTGTCGCAACCGTGTCAGTGATTTGGGAGAAAAAGGATCACCAGTGCGCACCTGGGTTACTTTACGAAGCAGATTGTGATCAATAAGGTCAGTGTCAAAGGTAAGCGGACCATACCGGTACTGCGGGCCGGTGTCGAGTTGCAGATGGATAGCGGCACTGTGCGTTTTGGTGCGGACAGCGACTCTGTTGTGCCGGAAGCGGGCCTGTTGATACCCCTGGTCCAATGCCTGGCCGACCAGGGCATCCTTGCCTTCTTCATAGACCCGGTGATCGAGCCGATTGCCGGACTGCAGTGGAAACAGTGTCACTGCCTTGTGCAGGACCTTGTCTTCCTTGCCCTGGCCGACAACGGTGATATCAACTTCGGTCACGATGATTGGTGCACCGGGGTCAACGGCCATGGCAACATGATGCACATCGCCGGTCATCCGATGGGTGAGGTTGATTTCCGGAGTGTAGTAGCCAAAGGGTTCCAGAGCTTTTTTGGTCTCTTTTTCCGCCCTGCTGTACAGTTCGTTGAAAACGGCCGTTGACAGGGGGGCATTACCGGTCATCCTGGTCAGGGAAAGGTGACTTTGAATGTTGCCACGCTGTTGTTCTGTCAGCTGGCCGGAGATTTCCACGATAACAGGAGCTTCAGCTCCGACGGCTGCGGATGGGGTAATGATCAGAGCT
This sequence comes from Desulfobulbus oligotrophicus, assembly GCF_016446285.1. Classification (NCBI taxonomy): domain Bacteria; kingdom Pseudomonadati; phylum Thermodesulfobacteriota; class Desulfobulbia; order Desulfobulbales; family Desulfobulbaceae; genus Desulfobulbus; species Desulfobulbus oligotrophicus. Next base: position 154,600 of record NZ_CP054140.1, on the reverse strand, counting down.
GCTGCTGTTACACCCCCAAGGGTCCTGATGGATAAAGCAATGCTCGTGCCTGGAGGAGTATGGTGAAGCCTGGACCTGATATGTTTTGCTGCCCGACGAAGAACGGATGGAAGCAGGACGGAAACCAACAGAAAGATGAGCATGCCGGAGTCTCTTAAACAACCGCGTTAGGGAAGGCATGACACGAGAAAATATATGCCATACACGCTGATTGATGGTGACTGTAATACAGCGGGCTATTTTTGGGAAGAGCAGTTTTGGGGGGAGGATGCAGCCCCCTTCCTGCAGATTTGCAGGAAGGGGAGAAGGGTGATGTTACTGTTTGGTGAAGATGAGGCGGTTGTCCAGGCTCTGGTCAATGAGGATGTGGTCACCTTCGTTGAAGCGGCCCTCGAGTATTTCAAGAGCAAGCGGGTCCTCAATATGCCGCTGGATCGCACGTTTCAGCGGTCGGGCGCCAAAGGCCGGATCATAGCCGGTGTTGACAAGAAACTGTTTTGCCTCTTTGGTCAAGGTGACCTTGAACTTGCGATCAGCCAGCCGTTTTCTCATCCGCTTGATTTGAATATCCACGATGGCGAACAGGTTGTCACGGGTCAGGCTGTGGAAGGTGATGATCTCATCAATTCGATTAAGAAATTCGGGTTTGAATTGACGATGCAGGAGATCATCGATCTGCCGATGCATGGTCTCCGGATCTGTTTGTGCCATTTCCATGATAATATGGCTGCCGAGGTTCGAGGTCATGATGAGGATGGTGTTCTTGAAGTCCACTGTCCGTCCCTTGCCGTCGGTCATTCGCCCGTCGTCAAGCACCTGCAGGAGAACGTTGAACACATCAGGATGCGCTTTCTCAATCTCGTCGAGCAGAATAACTGCATAGGGCCGGCGACGAACCGCTTCCGTCAGCATGCCGCCCTCGTCATAACCGACATAGCCGGGAGGCGCTCCAATCAGCCGTGCGACGGAGTGCTTCTCCATGTATTCGGACATGTCGATGCGAATCATGGCGTGCTCCGAGTCAAAAAGAAAATCCGCCAGGCTGCGTGCCAGCTCAGTCTTGCCGACACCGGTGGGGCCGAGAAAGATGAAACTTCCGAGCGGTCGATCCGGATCCTGGAGTCCGGCGCGCGCCCGTCGCACTGCATTGGCCACCGCGCCGATAGCTTCACGCTGACCGATCACCCGTTCGCCGAGTACGGCTTCAGCCTGGACCAGTTTTTCCTTTTCGCCTTCAAGCAGTCTGTCCACCGGAATACCGGTCCATTTGGCAACAACGGTTGCCACATCTTCAGCCGATACCTCCTCTTTGAGCATCTGGTGCTGCTGTTGGATCTCACCCAGCCGGGCATTGGCAGCTTCAAGTTCTTTGTGCAACTGTACAATCCGGCCATAACGGATTTCAGCAACCTTGCTGAGTTCGCCGGCCCGTTCAGCCCGCTGCTCCTCCATATGTGCCTGGTCAATCTGTGCCTTGATATCACGAATGGACTGGATGATATCTTTTTCCAGGGTCCACTGCCCTTTCATCGCTTTGAGGGAGTCGTCAAGATTGGCAAGCTCTTCACGAACTTTTGCCAGCTGTTCACTGGAAGCAGGGTCCTTTTCTTTTTTAAGGGCCTCCTGTTCGATTTCGAGTTTGATTTTTTTTCGTTCCAGCTGATCGATCTCGGTGGGCATGGAGTCGATTTCAATCCGCAGCCGTGAGGCTGCCTCATCGATCAGATCAATGGCCTTGTCCGGCAGAAAACGGTCGGTAATATATCGGCTGGAAAGTGTAACAGCAGCCACAGTCGCTGCATCCTGGATACGAACACCATGATGCACCTCATATTTTTCCTTGATACCGCGCAGGATGGCGATGGTGTCTTCTTCGCTTGGTTCCTGCACAAGAACCGGTTGAAAGCGACGTTCAAGGGCCGCGTCTTTTTCGATGTACTTCCGATACTCATCCAGGGTCGTTGCACCGACGCAGTGCAGCTCACCACGGGCCAGGGCAGGCTTCAGCATGTTGGAGGCATCCATCGAGCCTTCAGCTGCTCCGGCACCGACCAGGGTGTGGATTTCGTCAATAAACAAGATGATTTCACCGGCGCGACTCTCCACCTCTTTGAGAACAGCCTTGAGTCGATCTTCAAATTCTCCGCGGTACTTGGCACCGGCGAGGAGTGAACCGAGATCAAGGACTATCACCTGTTTGCCGTGCAGTGTTGAGGGAACGTCACCGTTGACAATACGCTGTGCCAGCCCCTCGACAATGGCGGTTTTACCTACACCCGGTTCGCCGATAAGAACGGGATTGTTTTTGGTGCGCCGGGAAAGAACCTGTATAATCCGGCGAATCTCCTCGTCCCGCCCGATGACCGGATCGAGTTTGCCCATCCGGGCAACATCGGTGAGGTTGCGGGCATACTTTTCCAGGGCCTGGTACTTGTCTTCCGGATAGGGATCGGTAACGCGCTGGCTGCCGCGTATAGCCATCAGCGCTTGCAGAAACCCCTTACTGTCGATGCCCAGTCGATTCAGCATGACAGCAGCTTTTAAAGAGCTGTCTGCAAGGATGGTCAAAAACAGGTGTTCCTGACTGACATATTCATCTTGCATGTTGGCAGCGGTTTTGAACGCCTGTTCAAGCAGATTTCTGAAAGCATTCGAGGCATAGGTCTGTCCGGCTCCTGATCCGCTCACCTTGGGAAGCCCGTTGATCAGCGCATTGGTTTCCTTGAGAACAAGACTTGGAGTAACGCCCATTTTTTGCAGAACCGGTACCACCACCCCTTCAGGCTGTTCAAGGATGGCCTTAACCAGGTGCTCAGGCTGTAATTCCTGATTGTTGGCGGCTTGTGCAAGCTGCTGGGCAGCCTGGATGGCCTCCTGTGATTTGAGGGTAAATTTGTCAAGTTGCATATCTTCTCTCCTTTCCTGTTTTTTTTATTGAAAAACAGATGGTTAATTCGTTTGAACATGAAAGACGATAAGGATAAAGCCTGACGTGTCAAGATTTTGACCCATGACTGCAGGGGTTTTTTGCAGGCATAAAAAAAGGCCCCTGTGTCGCATGCGACGCAGGGGCCTTTTCTCGAGCGCGATGAACAATCAGCCGCAAGAGCCTCCACAGGACCCAACACTGCAGCTGCCACCACCCAGCGGGTTGGTGGCGGTGATGGAAAATCCGGACCGGTATCCGGCTTCAATGAAATCAACTTTGACGGCTCCGCACCGTTCCAGCAGATCATTGTCAACCAGAAACTTCAAGCCGCTATCCTCGTACACTTTGTCGCTATCCTTTGGCTCATCCAGAGCCAACCCAAGAGATGGGCCACTTCAGCCACCCTGCATCAGTGCGATGCGAATTGCAGAACTGATGTTGTTCTGCTCCAGATAAGCTTTCAGATTGTTGACAGCAAGGGCTGTTACTTCAAACATTCCGCCTCCTTAAAAGTGAAAAGCTCCTTTTGTCGGTCAAAAGGAGAGATGTTATGATGTCTGCAAAATAAGGCGCATTCAGGGTTACGTCAACCACTGTATGCTGAACAATCAACCGCAAGAACATCCACAGGATCCAGTATTACAGCCGCCTCCACCCAGTGAGTTGGCGGAGGTGATGGAGAATCCGGACCGGTATCCGGCTTCAATGAAATCAACCTTGACGGCTCCGCACTGTTCCTGCAGATCATTGTCAACCAGAAACTTCAAGCCGTCATCCTCGTACACTTTGTCGCTATCCTTTGGTTCATCCAGAGCCAGCCCAAGAGATGGGCCACTGCAGCCGCCCTGCATCAGTGCGATGCGAATTGCAGAACTGATGTTGTTCTGCTCCAGATAAGCTTTCAGATTGTTGACAGCAAGGGCTGTTACTTCAAACATTCCGCCTCCTTAAAAGTAAAAAGCTCCTTTTGTCGACCAAAAGGAGAGGTGCTGTGATTCCTGGCAAAATAAGGCCCATTCAGGATTACGTCAACCATTGAACCAGAGGGAAAATGATGTCTGACTGAAAAATAACCGGCACGCTGTGGAAGTACTGATATAAAGTTGTCTGACAAGCGCAATAATAACGCAGGTAAAGAGCAGTGCCAACAGTTGATACGGTTTGAAAAGTGGAGTAAAATACAACATTTTTAATGCAATGACTGTCAAGGGAATAGATATTTTTTACAGTTCTTTGTCATTTGGATTGAAGAATAGAGATATTTTTTTATACATGGGGACATTATGCGAAAAAAATTGCTTATTTCCACCGGCGGCGGCGATGCACCAGGGTTGAATGCCGTTATCTTTGCCGTGGTTACTTCAGCAACGAGGAAGGGATGGGAAGTGTACGGCAGCCGGGCAGGATACGGCGGACTTCTCGACCGGGATGATCTTGTTCGACTCATCCCCGAAGACGTGGAAGGTATTCTTTCACAGGGGGGGACCATTCTTGGTTCCACGAATAAGGGGAATCCCTTTTGTAAGCCAGTGGAAAATCTGGCCGGTGAGATTCAAATTGTTGATATCTCAGATAAGATTTTAGATAATTTCAACCGGATGGGCTTTTTTTGCCATATTGCCGTTGGAGGTGACGGCAGTTTGGATATTGCCCACCGCTTTGCTCAAAAAGGCATGCCGGTCATCGGTGTACCCAAGACGATTGATAATGATCTGGAGGCAACGGATCGAACCTTTGGTTTTGATACTGCTGTGTCCACTGCCACTGATGCCCTCGATAAACTGCATTCAACGGCCAAGTCGCATGATCGGGTCATGGTGGTTGAGGTTATGGGACGGGACTCCGGCTGGATTGCACTGTACTCGGGTATTTCCGGTGGAGCTGATATAATTCTCATTCCGGAAATACCTTTCAAGATTGAATCTATCTATGCCAAAATCAGTGATAATGAGCTCCATAACAAGCATTACTCGATTGTCGTCGTGGCGGAAGGAGCCCGCGCTGAGGATGGGGAGGTTATCAGCAAAGGGCAGGGGGAAATGGGGCGTTCGGAGGTGATTCTCGGTGGTGTGGGTGAGTGGGTTGCCGACCAGATTCGTCAGCGGCTGAAGAAGGATACCCGTTCCCTTGTGCTGGGACATTTGCAACGCGGTGGCTCACCCACAACATTTGACCGGTTGCTGGCCCTTCGTTTCGGCACAGCAGCAGTGCGTTTGGCTGAGCAGGGTGTCTTTGATCACATGGTGGCCTTGGCCTCGTCCACCATGACCGCAGTGCCTATTGCTGAAGCTATTCGACATCGGAAGAAAGTGGATCTGGAAAGCGATAAGGTACGCACAGCTCGCGATATCGGTATCTGTCTGGGCGATTAACCTTTTTCAGAGTGTTTGCCATGCGTACTGCCGAACGGCTGTCAATCATGTACGATCGTCTGTTATCGGAGTTCGGGCCACAGCACTGGTGGCCTGCTGACTCGGCATTGGAGGTGGCGGTCGGCGCTATCCTCACGCAAAATACCAGTTGGAGCAATGTTGAACGAGCGATTGCCAATCTGAAAACTGCCGGTCTGATGTCCCTGGAGGCTTTATCGTCACTGCCCACCGGGTTGTTGGCCGAGTATATCCGTCCCAGCGGCTACTATAACGTTAAAGCCGGTCGGCTGCATAATCTGCTGGCCTTGATCAATGAGCACCATAACGGCAGTCTTGACGACTTTCTTGATCAGCCGCTGCCTCTGCTTCGCACAGAACTTCTCTCGGTCAAAGGTATCGGCAGGGAGACCGCTGATACCATACTGCTGTATGCCGCACATCTTCCCATCTTTGTGGTTGACGCCTATACTCACCGTATTCTGGTGCGTCATGAAGTCGTTGATCCTGAGTATGATTACGAAAGTATACAGGAGTTGTTCATGGATCATCTGCCCAATGATCCTGCCCTGTTTAATGAATACCATGCCCTGTTGGTGTGTGCAGGGAAGAAGTACTGCAAAAAAAGTAAACCCGATTGCAGCGCCTGTCCCCTGGAAGGGGTCTGACTGGTATGTTATTGCGGTCTTTTTTCGTGAGACGGTGATTCCGGCATTACCGGCATCTGTTGTCGACTGTGCCAGAGCAGTTTGCGACAGATGCCGCGGATCATACTGGCCTCCTTCTTCTTAAGATGTATGCGGCCAAGAAGTTGCCGGATGTTGCGCATCCAGTAGGCCCGGTTGGTATCCTGGAGGAAGGTGATTTCGTTCAGGGCTTCCTTGATATGACTGTACATGCCTTCCATATCAAAGGAGTTGGCAAATTCTGATTTGGGGATTGCTGCAAAGGGGTGGCTGTGCACGGTGGAATAGAGTTCATAGCAATGGATCGCCACTGCTTGAGCCAGATTCAAAGAAGAAAAATCAGCGGTGGGGATTGTGGATGCAAACTGACAGAAATCCAGGTCTTCGTTGCTTAATCCCGTGCTTTCAGGGCCAAACATGAGTGCAATGCGGTTGTCGGCCAGAAAAGGCGCAACCTCTGCCATGACTTCACGCGGTGTCTGATCCGGGAGGCGTTGTCGTCCCTGTCGCGCGGTGGTGCCGACGACCAGATGAAACGGGGCGACTGCCTGGCCTGTTGTGGCGCAGGTGTGCATCCTCCGGATAAGATGTGCGGCCTTATGGGTTGCCATTTTGAGCATGCGTTCCTGGTCGAACAGTTCATTGCTGACCACGATCAGCTCTGTTATGCCGAAGTTAGACGCAATTCGAGCAGATGCTCCTATGTTTTCCGGGTATTTCGGTTCAACGAGGATGATCGCAATCTGTCGGAGGCGATTCGTTGATATCTGTCGTTTCACACTCAGGTAAGGACGATTAAATCAGTGATCTGTTGACTGTTCCAGCTCCAGAGGTTTTTTTGAAGATTTCTCAGTCCCGGAGCCGGTGGTGGTCATGCGTTTGAAAAACGGGATAATGCCGCGCTCTGCCCGTTTGATTTCCTCTTCAGCTTCTTTCACCGTAATCTGCCAGGCCGGAGCAAATCCCGGTGACTTTTCAAACATGATCTCAATTGCTTTCTGATAGACCTGGACTTGGCGCAGTTCCTGGCGACCGGGTTTCTGGTTGAGCACCTGAACCATGTTGCGCAGGTTGTCCCGTTCCTGTTTGACTTTGCTCATCTCCTCTTTGCGCCGTTCATTTTCAGCAGAATCGATCTCCAGTTTGGTGTGGAGATGTTCACGGAGTTTCTTGAGGTTGCCGTTGAGCTCTCTGGCTTTGAACCAGCCGCGGATCCAGAGAATGATGGCGATAAACAGACCGATGGTTAATCCGCGTAAGAAGGGATTCGTTAAAATACTCGAAAGCCAGCTGCTGTTTTCCATGGTGGTATCCTTTGGAAAAATTGGGTGGAACCTCTCTGTTGGTTCCAACATTTGTGCATTGCTCATGCTGATTAAAGTATGTCTTCTATTTGATATGTCGCTGTTCGTCAAGAAAAACCAGGGAGGTCTCTCTGGCGTATTCCTCTGCCGGGTGCATGATCCGCCCAGCAGGTATCAGTCGGTTGCCGGCGAGAAAGAAAGCTGTTTGTCAAGAAGGTCAACACGATCAAGACGAACGTGCACCCGATTGCCCAGCTGGTAGATCTGATGCCTGTTCTCTCCGATCAACCGGTAGCGGCGACTGTCATAAAGATAGTAATCATCGGTCATGCTCGACAGCGGGATCATGCCGCTGATAAAGGAATCATCGAGCATGATGTACAGACCTGACGCACTGACACCGGAGATGATACCGGTAAATACATTTCCGACCTGGTCCAGCAGATACAGCGCTGAGCAGCGGGCGTGGATGTTGCGTTCGACATCAATGGCTTTGCGTTCACACTGCGAGAGATGCGTACCTGCTTCGACAAGATCGGTTTTTTGTTGAGGTGTGAGTGGTTGTTCCGCCGTTCCGGTGAGGAGAGCCTGAAGAACCCGGTGAGCTATCAGGTCCGGATAGCGGCGGATCGGTGAGGTGAAGTGGAGGTAGTAGGGGGCGGCAAGACCGAAGTGGCCAGTGTTTTCCGGAGAATACCGGGCCTGCTGCAGGGTGCGAAGCAACAGACTGTTGACAATGTACTCACTCGGTGAGTGTTTAGCCTGAGCTATGATCTGTGCAAACCAGCTCGGTCCCATGGCTGAGCGTGGTGTGTGGATGCCCAAAGCGTGCGCGGCATCGGTAAAGGTCTCCAGCTTGGCGGGATCCGGTGGTTCATGAATACGATAGAGCACCGGCAACTTTGCTTTACTCAGGCTTTCAGCCACCGCCTCATTGGCTGCCAGCATAAAGGCTTCAATCAGCAGGTGGGCCTCGTACCGTTCAGCCTGGCTGATATTGACCACCCTGTCGCCTTGCAGGCTGATCACCGGCTCCGGCAGATTGAAATCAAGGCTGCCGCGCCGGGCCCGATGGTTGTTCAGGAGTGCGGCCAGGTGGTTGGCCTGTTCCAGCATCGGCACCAGCTCTGCATGAGCGGAGCGGACCTCTTGATCGTGATCTGAGAGAATCTGGTTGACTGTGGTGTATGTCAGGCGTTTTTTACTGCGGATCAGGCTCTTGTGATAGCGCTCAGCCATTCGTTGGCCGGTGTTATCGAATTCCAGAACAGCGGTAAAGGCAGGACGATCGGTATCAGGCATCAGGCTGCAGAGATCGTTGGATAACCGCTCAGGTAACATCGGCAACACCCGGTCCGGGAGATAGATGCTGGTGCCGCGGAGATAGGCTTCCTGATCAATGGAAGATCCGGGCTGAACGTAAAAACCGACATCGGCAATGGACACATAAAGGACAAACCCATCCTTCCGGCGCTCCACACAGATGGCATCATCAAAGTCCCGGGCATCCTCACCGTCAATGGTCACATGGAGCACGTGACGCAGGTCAATACGGTCGCCCTGGGCCTGGGTGACGGGGAGTAAACGGGAAGCCTCCTCTTCAGCCGCGACCGGAAACTGCTCGTGCAGGGAAAACTGCTGTATTGCCATGCGAATCTGCACACCGGCCTGGCGCGGATCGCCAAGGACTTCGGTGACCCGGCCGGTTGGGCCCTGTTGCTGAGAACCGTAGTGAGTGATTTCCGCCACCACGGCCATGCCATCCTGGGCGTCAAGATCTTCGCCCTGAGGAATAAAAAGAGCGTAGGGGAGGCGACTGTCATCCGGAAGGACCTGACCACCGACTGCTGTCAGATTGTACACACCGCATATCCGGGTGACAGCCCGGTGCATTATCCTGAGCACACGACCTTCCCTTCGGCCCCTTGACGTGCTGCCGATGATGGCTATCAGGACCGTGTCACCGGGACCGGCGGTGTTGAGGTTCTGCTGAGCGATGTACACATCTTTGCCGCCTTTAATCTGCTCACCTTCAGGGGTAACAAATCCGAAACCTTTACTGGTCAGGTCAAGGGTACCCTGCAGCTGTTCAGGTTTATCAGCTGCGGTAAAGAGTTTTCCTTTTTTAAGAAGGGTACCTGCTGCGAGCATCTGTCCCAGTGTTTTACGGAGTAAAGATGACTGTGTATGGTGCAGATACAGAGCGTTTGCGATCTCGTCCGCTGTCAGTGGTTTCTCCTGCCCTGTCAGTAGTGTGAGGATGGATGCCTGCAGGTGGTCGTGATCTTTACCACGAGGGCCGGATGGCCTGCGTTTTTTGTAAATCGGTCTTGATCGTCTGCGGCTAGGGAAAATTTTTTTCGCCATCTCTTTTTGTTTTCCGTTTGATGAGTATCTTTAAGTTTTCGTTGATATAATTTGCTTTGTTCGCTTGAAGCTCTCTGTTAAAGTGTACTTTTATTTAATGAAACTGCCGTGAACATACACCATTTGGACTGGAAAAAAAGAAAAAGCCATGAGCGCTGACATCATAAGCAATGCAATACGTTAAGTTTGATCTCAAAGCATATCGCCAGACCATGTACCCTTTCATCGGTGACCGACCGGAAGCAAAGGTGTTCTGGGATGCCCTGGATTTTGCTGTTGATGCGCACGGTGAACAGTGGCGGCGCTCCGGCGACCCGTACATTATGCACCCGTGTTCAGTGGCTCGGATTTTGGCCGAAGAGTTGGATATCCGCAATCCGGAAATTCTGGCGGCAGCCTTGCTGCATGATACGCTCGAAGATGTTGAGGAGGTTACCAGTGAGCTGATTCGTCAAAAATTCGGGGCAAACGTCGAGGCGATCGTTGAAGGGTGTACCAAGGTAACCCACTACAGCGGTGACCGGCAGAGTTTCAAAAAGCTGGTTCACCGGAAGATTTTCTCCGGAGCGGCCGCCAAACTGGAGGTGATGATCGTCAAACTGGCCGATCGTCTGCACAATCTCCGCACCCTCTCCAGCATGCCGAGGCACAAGCGGCAGAAGATTGCCGACGAAACCTTGGACATCTATGCTCCCCTGGCAAATATCCTCGGTTTGTTCGGCATTAAACGTGAGCTGTACAATCTGGCGCTGGCCTTCAAATTTCCTCGACAGGGGAATCGGTTGCAACTGCATATCAACAGTTTACGAGACAATCCCGAATCTTTGCAGATTGTCGCCAATGTCCAGGCAGCGATTGACCGACAGGGGGTGCAGGGCAAGGTCTCCCTGCGGACCAAAGGATTATGGGCGTATTATGACATCCGCAATCGCATTCTGATTAAAGAGATTGAAAGCCCGCAGGAGATGTTGATTTTAATGGAAACCAGGTTGGGCTGTTACCAGGCACTGGGGATTTTAAATCAGCTGTATCCGCCGACACCCCGAACAATCCGCGATTTTATTGCCAGTCCCAAGCCTACGGGGTACCAGGGGCTCCATGCCCGGCCTAATATCGCCGGTCGAACATATCTGTTTAAAATCAGAACAGAGGAGATGGCCAGGAGAGCCCAGCGGGGCATGGTGCGCGACTGGGGGAAAGACAACAAGGCCAGCAGCAAGTTTTTCCAGGAAATTCAGGAGATGTTCGATATCCTCGGCAGTGACGATTCGGTCAGCTACCGGGATATGATTGCTGCCAGTGGCCGAAAGGAGATTTATACCTACACACCCCAGGGCGATTTGATTTGTCTGCCGGTTAATTCCATTGTTCTTGATTTTGCTTTCCGGGTCCACACGGCCATCGGGCACAGTTGTATCGGCGCTATGATCGGTCAGAAAAGGGTCGGATTGGATTACCAGCTGCGTGATGGGCAGGTGATTAAAATTATCAGGCAGGAAGAGCAGGTATACTTTGATCCTGCTTTGCAGAAACTCTGTCAGACACCAAAGGCCAGGGCAGAGTTGTCCAAGACGTTTCGAGTGCGGCGTGTAACCGTATCACGTCAGATAGGTATATCCTTACTTTCCCAGGAGTTACGGCGATATGGCGTTCCCTTTGAAGTGGTGGAAAAAGAGGAGATGGCCGATGTCCTGACCTATTTTGATATCGAATCCATGGATGATCTGTTCCTGACACTGGGTGAGGGCAGGGTACGATTGCGCGAGCTGATCTACGAGATCCGTAATGGCCTTTATGCCGGCCGGCCAACGCTGTATCAGCCGACCGGTGCGTTTAACCGGGTGGATCTGGCAACCCTGGACCCGGTGGTTATCAAATTTTCAGCCTGCTGCAAACCCGGTCCACTGGATAAGGGAGTGATTGCGCTGCTGAGTCCACGGGGTCTTTCGCTACACCGTAAGGATTGCATTCAATTGCAGAAGATCCATTTTCAGCGGGAAGATGCGGTGGAGATACGCTGGAAGTTGAAAGGCACGCGTATCATTAAAAATCAGCGCATTATTGTCATGCGGGCAACCCGTAACCGGTTGCTGATGATGCTGTCGGTGGCGCCTGAAGAGATGAAAATTGTTGATGTCCTGCACCTTGGCAGGAGAGCGAATCTGGAAGGTGATTGGGAGATCCATTTTCAGGTTGCTGATCTGTATGGCCTGAAAAAAGTCGATCGTCATTTCTCTCGTTCAGGGTTGCGGTATGAGTTTGAGTTCGAACAGTGACCCGCACGTACCTGCAACGACGGTAAATCGGTTTTCCGACATTCATATCATGGACAGGTAGCTGGAAAGATGAAGAAAGTACATGTGCTGTGAGTACAGATTGTGGCTGATCCCTTAAGGTACGATCTGTGTATGCATGAGCAACATCCCGGCACCCAGGAGCTTGTGTGAAGGAGGCCGGCGAGGGCGAGGTTTGCAGCGCAGCTATTTGCCGGTTGCTGAGGTGATCAACCATTTGGGCTGAGGCCGGCAGTGGTCGATAAGACGATGCAACTGAGTTTGGAAAACCTTTCGGCTGAGTTCTCTGGCCCCAAAGCGTAGAAGATGCTCTGTGGTCATCTGGCAGTCGATCATGGCGATACCCGTGAGCAGGGCATGTTGTACCAGGTACGCCAGCGCCACCTTGGAGGCATCTGGAATCCGGGTAAACATTGATTCACCAAAAAATACCCGGTCCAGACAAACGCCGTAAAGGCCACCGGCCAGTTGGCCTTTATGCCGGCATTCGATCGAATGGGCAAAACCGAGTTCATGGAGTCGGTTGTAGGCCTCCTGTATTTCCGGGGTGATCCAGGTGCCCTGATCGAGTCGGGCAGGGGAGGTGGCACAGCCGTCAACAACCTCGGCAAAAGCTGTATCTGCAGACACGGTAAATATGCCGGACCGAATTGTGCGCCGCAATCTTTTAGGAAGGTGAAATTCCTCAGGGAACAGGACGAGACGCGGGGCCGGTGACCACCACAGGATCGGGTCACCTTGAGAAAACCAGGGGAAAATACCCTGACTGTAGGCCGTCAGCAGGCGGATCGGTTCAAGATCGCCGCCAACGGCAAGCAGGCCGTCCGGTTCGGCAAGATCAGGTGATGGAAAGACAGGTTCGTCGATCAGTCGAAAAACTGGCATCTGGTGTCAGGCGAAGTGGAGGTTACAGGAATGATCCGGCATTTTACTGTACCAGCTGAAAAAACCCAAGATAAAGCCCTGTCATGTGCACTGCAAGCAGAGAACGACGGGTCAGTAGCGGCCGGATCAGTGCGGGTCGTGTCAGGGGCATGGTTCGTTTCCTGGGAGTGCATTGACTTGTTGTGTGGAGTGCGGCACGGTCTTTGCGGTAACCAGATGTTAACATGTGATTTTTTACTTGGTGGCACAGTCAGTCGCCCTTAAAATCGGTAAAGTTGTCGAAATAATAGTCCAGGTTGGTTTATTACAATCATGTATCTCGAACATTTTCATCTCAGTTACGAGCCGTTCTCCGCAAATCCCGATCCTGATCTCTTTTTTTCCGGTGCCAGACGAGAGGAGATATGCCAATCATTGATTCTTGATATCCTGGCTGGCAAGAGACTCGTGAAAGTAATCGGGCGAGCAGGTTCCGGAAAAACGACGCTCTGCCAAATGGTTGTCGATCGATTGCCGTCCGAGTATCAGGTGATCATGCTGCAGGCTCCATTGGATTCTTTCGACGATCTGATAAAAGAGATGTGCCTTGAACTGGGCATGGATCCAAGGGGGCGGCAGGCTGCTGATTATCTGGAGGTCCTTCCACGGTTGCTCGAACGGCGGCTGGCCGAACATATCAGGCTTGTGCTGATCATTGATGGTGCAGAAAAGCTCTACCTTGCCACACTGGAGCGGCTGCTTCAGTTTATCAGCGATAATTCTGAAGACTCCGGCTGGACAACGCTGCTGGTCGGAAACCCTGATTTGGATGCACATCTGGATCAGCTGTCGGTCTTTTGTAACAGTGTTGATATCCATACCGGATATGCTCTTGATGAGCTGACGGCCAGTGAAACCCGACAGTATCTCTATTTCTGTCTCCAGACCGCCGGAATGCCGCGAGAGCAGATTGAAGAACTGTTTGATGAAGAGAAGATGGACCGCATCATAGCAACCGCCCGTGGTAACATCGGTATGATCAACACCCTGGCCAAAGAGGTTTTGCACGCCTTCTGTCAGCATCAGGCCGTTGTTGATCAGCCTGTTGCCGCTGAACCGGTGCTTGCGGAAGAGGAGGAAGATGTACCCCGTTGGGAAGAAAAGATCCATGAGCTATGGGAATTTTTGTCGGTACATGATCTTTGGGAACTGCTGTCTGCCAACAGAATGTTTACAGCTGTTCTGATTGGGGTGCCGGTGACCTTTCTGGTCATCGGCGTGTTCCTCTGGATCGGTGATCGCGATCAGGAGCCGGCTTCTCCTGTGGTGATGGATCAGCAGACTCCTGCCCTTTTTCCCGGGAAGACGACGCCGAATGAACCTGACCGGTCTTTGGCTGCTGAACCGTCCTCATCTGCAACCGGGAAAGAAAATGACGGCGCCATATCAGAGGCGCAGGCAGGGAGGGACGGTGAGCAGCTGTATCGGGAACGGCTCGGTGCCAGCGCCAGTTGGCTGACGGGGATGCATAAAGGAAAGTATACCATTCAATTATTGACAGTGTCTTCAGATACGGCGCAGACGGTCGTTGGCGATACGCTGCAGCAGGATGCATTTTATTCTATCCTCAACCAGCTGTATGTTTTTCGTAAAAGAACCAATCCGCTCACCATCTTTGTGTATCACGGGCTGTACGACAGTTTAGATGATGCCCGGGAAGCACGGAACAACATGCCGGTTTATCTTCGCAAACATCATCCCTATCCGCTGGCTGTAGACGATGTCCTCAACACCCTGGTCAACTAGCAAACGCCGTTTCTGCCGGACTGATGGGTAACTGCTTATCCATTTTATCATAGTGTAATCCCATGGCCTTCCATATAGTTCTTGCAAATCCCCGCGGTTTTTGTGCCGGTGTCAATCGAGCGATCACTATTGTCAACCAGGCTCTGGAACGTTACAGGCCGCCTGTTTATGTCCTTCACGAAATCGTTCATAACAGACATGTTATTGAGGAGCTGCGGCAAAAGGGTGCGATTTTTGTCGAAGAGCTGGAAGAGGTCCCTCGCGGTGCAGTCACTATCTTTAGTGCCCATGGTGTTTCCCGGGCGGTTGAAAAGCGAGCGCATGAGCTGGGGTTGCGGACTATTGATGCTACGTGCCCATTGGTCTCCAAGGTACACCGGAGGATGATACGACTTCAGAAAGACGGATTTGATGTGCTGGTGATCGGGCACAAGGGGCATCCTGAGGTCGAGGGGACCTGCGGCCAGGCCACCGGACCGGTCCATGTGCTGTCCAGCCCGGAGGAGATTACCTCTCTTAAGGTGAGAGATCCTGCCAGGATCGGCTATGTCACCCAAACAACACTGAGTGTTGACGATACCGCTGAACTGCTGAAGACGCTCCGTTCTCACTTCCCGCTCATATCTGAGCCTGAACGAACAGATATCTGTTATGCCACAACCAACCGGCAGGCTGTGGTCAGGCAGTTGGCCAGAGCCGTTGATCTGGTGCTGATTGTCGGTTCAAAAAACAGCTCTAATTCCAACCGGTTGCGAGAGGTGGCCGAACTGCAGAAAACTCCGGCATTTCTGATCGATGATGCGGATGAAATCAACATGCAGTGGTTTGCAAATGTGGAACGGGTCGGTATCAGTGCCGGAGCCTCTGCTCCGGAACATCTGGTGGTGGAGGTTGTGCAACGGCTCCAGCAATACGGGGCCGGCGTCATCGAGGAGATGGAGGGAGAAGAGGAGCATACCAGCTTTCTTGTCCCCGCTCTGCGGGTGTAACGGTTTTCTGTTGTGAAAGATTGGTGCCGGAAGTGACCTTACAACCGGGACAAGCGGTTTGTGAGGCGATTGTCAACAGACCTCCATGCGTAAACGTTATTCCGGAAGAACGGCAGTTGTGCTGTTTGACGCAATGACTGTGGAAGCCTGCATAAAACATGTTTTTAATCAGTTTGCAGTGAAGCGGCTGCAGATCGATCAGATTATTTTTTTCGGGTGAGCAGGTAGGCTGCCAGCATCTGTAACAGGTGAAGCGCCTGTCCGCCGTTTTCATGAACCGTCATGGTCTTGATGGTTTCGATTGCCTGGCTGACCAGCTGTCGGGCAGTATGGGCGGCACGGCTGAACCCGTCGTAGCGTTCGATGTTTGCCACCAGATCCTGATAGGCTGAACGCTGGGTGCGATCACCCTGTATCAGGTCTTCCATGATCTGCTTATCTTCCGGAGTGGCATGGGCGAGGGCATAGAGGAGGGGCAGGGTTATCTTACCTTCTGCAAAATCGTTACCAACCTGTTTACCGGTCTGAGCAGTGTTCCCCTGAAAATCGAGGAGATCGTCGACTATCTGGAAAGCCTCGCCGATATGGCTGCCGTAGGTGCTCAGTGCGTGCTGCTGTTGTGGATCTGCTCCGGCATAGAGCGCACCGATGGCACAGGTGGAGGCGATCAGATTGCCTGTTTTCTGGCGGATGATCTTAAAGTACTGCTGCTCTGATGCATGGACATTGGCAATCTGGCGAAGCTGTTCGAATTCACCGTTGACCATTGATTGGGTGGCGTGACAGAATACGTCCAGGCTGTCGGACCCGGCCATTTTGCCGACCAGGTACATGCTGCGGGCGTGAAGCCAGTCACCGGCCAGAATTGCCGCGGTTATGCCGTAATGGGCAATCACGGTTGCCTTGCCGCGTCGTTGGTCCGCCCGGTCAATAATATCGTCATGGATCAAGGTTGCCACATGCAGATATTCAAAGGCTCCGGCCAGCAGGTACAGGTTGTCATCGTCTCTTCCGCAACCCCGTGAGCAGAGGATGGTCAGAAGTGGCCGAATGCGTTTACCGCCATTAAACAGGGCATAATGGACAACCTCGCTGAGCAGAGGATCGCATTGGTCAAGTGCGTGTTCCAGATCAGCCCGTATAGCGGCTTCAACACGGGCAACTGCCGATGCAACGGCGCTGTGCAGTTCGGCAAAGGGATCGGCCTGCACAGAGTTTGAAGGTTCAGTGGCTGACATGCGCATCCGTGGTTAGTCTGTTTGCGGTGCTGAAAAAGGCGGCAACATCGGTCTGCTCCCGGGTGATTGGGCTTGGTGGTAGACTGCGAAGAAACTGTCGGCCATATCCCCTGGTGAACAGACGTGTGTCCAGGACGGCTATGACACCCCGATCTGCGGCAGTACGCATCAACCGCCCCACTCCCTGGCGGAGGCTGAGAATGGCGCTTGGCACCTGGTAGTCCTTGAACGGATTTCCCCCCAAGGCTTTGATTCGTTGTATGCGGGCCATAATAACAGGATCAGTGGGGACTTCAAACGGTAATTTATCGATAATGACCAGACTGAGTGATTCTCCCGGAACATCGATTCCTTCCCAAAAACTTGCCACCGCAAATAAAACCGAGTGAGTCGTTTCCCGAAAGTGTTCAAGCAGTATCCGGCGCGAGGCGTCACCCTGTCTGAGCAGCGGGTAGGGCAGTGTATCATGCAGTGCTTCATACGCCTGATTCATGGCGGCGATGGAAGTAAAGAGGGCAAGCGTTCTACCGCCTGCATAACCGATCAGCGTAGCTATTTCTTTTTGCTGGGCATGCGGGTGATCCGGGGCGCCGGGTTCGGGATAACCGCTGCCGGGGATATAGAGGAGGGTTTGGCCCGGATAATCAAAGGGTGATGGCAGTTGTAAGGTGCGGGTATCTGCAGGCAGGCCCAACCGGTTTAAAAAATAATGAAAGCCGTCGCCGCTGGCCAGCGTTGCCGAGGTGAAGATACAGTGGCGCACCTGTGTGAATAAAGTGGCATCAAGCTCTGGAGCCACATCAACGGGGGTGGCGAAAAGTGAGAAGTTTCGTTCGGTTCGTTCATACCAGTAGGTGTGACGAACATCTTCAGGCTGTATGTCTTCAAACTGTTCGGCGGTGATGAGTGCAAGGCGTTCTTCCAGCTCATGGATACGGTTGCTATACTGTGACCAGGGGCCGTCTGATGACCCGACCGCTTCCATCCTGACAGCCAGATGAGAAAGGGCGGCACCGAGATGATCCCGGTGGAGATTGATCTCCGGGTACTTGGCAAGAAGTGCCGGTAACAGATAGCGGCCTCTTGCGGCAGGGAAGGTGCCGACAAATTTTTCAACGGCCGCTGTGAGTCGACCTGTTGCTTCGACAATCTGTTGACGGTGCTCAACACTCAAATCTGTTTGCGTGCTGCGCTCAACGTCACTGCAGAGATCAAGGACCTGATACCGGGAAAAGGTAAAGCCGAAATAGGTGGTGGCCACTGCTTCGAGATGGTGGGCTTCATCGAAGATAACGGTCTCGTATCGGGGTAATACCTCGCCATACCCACTTTTACGCAGAGCTAGATCGGAAAAGAGGAGATGGTGATTGACGACCAGCAGGTCACTGGCAGCGGCATCGCGACGCAGGTGATGCAGAAAGCAGACCGAACCGTCCGGACAATCCTGGCCAAGACAAAATTGAGTCTGACAGCAAATTTTTTGCCAGAGTGGTGAATCCGCAGGCAGCCAGGTGAGTTCAGAGCGGTCGGCATGCCGGGTCGTGTTGATCCAGTTTTCGATTTCCCGACGTTGTCCGGCCGTAAACAGTTCGTGCTGACTGCCTGCCTGAAGCTGATGCCATCGGTACAAGCAGAGATAATTCTGACGGCCTTTGACACAGAGTGCCTTGAGATCAGGGCGGATAATTTCTGTGATCAGTGGAATTTCACGTTGAAGGATCTGATCTTGAAGGTTACGGGTATTTGTGGACACCACAACCCGGTATCCGCTTAAAACTGCAGGGATAAGGTAGGCAAGGGTCTTCCCCAGTCCGGTTTCTGCTTCAATTGCCAGACAGGCCGCCCGTCCCGATGCGGCAAGATGTTCGTCAGTATGGAGCAGGTCGGCAACAGCCTGGGCCATGTGCAGTTGGCCTGATCGGAACTGGTAGTGTGGGAGGCCGCGGGCCAGCAGGCCGTCTGGTCCGAAAAATTTATCCATGATGAGCTTCTTCTAAAATATCCCGGACGATTTCAGCAACCTGCGGTGACGGATCGTTGAGCAGAGAGGGCAGGGCCGCAAGTGCATCGGCCGAGCCGATAATACCGAGGGCACTGGCTGCTTCACCTCGAACCCACTCGACCGGATGCTGCAGACGTCTGATCAATCCCGGCAGTGCAAGGGACAGGTGGTCAAAATGTAAAGACATGAGCTCTTCCAGCAGGACCAATACGCCGATCCGCACCGAATACCGCTCATCCTCAAGAAGGCGTCCGATCCAGGCAATATAACGGGACTCTTGCCGGATCATGGCAATGATATTGTCGACATGGCCCAGCGCGAGAAAGTCGGCGATAACCGTTACAAGTTCCTCGTCACCGACCCTGTACCGGGGAGGTTGTGTTGTATTTTGCAGCATAGTGGATACTCTTTGACTGACCGTAATGTTTTGTCCATACCATGGACCAGAGCAGTCGGCAATTCGAGAGTCACTTCTTTACGGTTTGACAGCTGAAATTTTTATGATAAAACAACAGTAAGAGAGAATCTTTCCGATAAATCAGTTCCCTGTTCCCATTCTCCATGACCGGCAATGTATCTTCACCATCTCTGTCGATGATCAATGAGCACGAACTCCTTGAAGATGAGGAGTGTATTCTCATTGTTGACGATTCTCTCGAATTTACTCGTCTTGTCCAGGACTTTCTCCATAAGAACAACCTGCCGGCAGTTACTGCTCACTCCGCCGACGCCCTGCATCGCCAGCTGACGATGAGCAATGTGGCGCTTGTACTGCTGGATATCGGTCTTCCTGATGGTGATGGAGCGAACCTCATCCCTGAGTTGAAGCAGAGGTATCCGGATCTGGCGGTTATCATGCTGACCGCTGTTTCGGACGTGTACACCGCACTTGCCTGCCTTCGTCAGGGAGCTGACGACTATCTGGTTAAGCCTGTACAATTCCCTGACCTGCACTCCGCCCTGCACCGTGTACTGGAAAAACGACGCCTGACCATCCGTAACCGACATTACCAGCGGCGAATCGAGCAGGCAAACTTTCGGATTCAATTGGCCCATGATTTAGCCTTGAAAATGAACACCGCCTACCTGGGGACCACCGAGCTGGACGAGGTATTGCACGCTATCCTGGTTGGTATTACTGCAGAAGAGGGGGTGGGGTTTAACCGTGCCTTTCTTGCCCTGTTTGATGAGGATGGTGCCCTTTTGAAAGGGCGGTCCGCCATCGGACCGGCGAACAGGGAGGAAGGCAGTCGGATCTGGCAGGAAATCCAGGATCAAAAGCTGGGATTGCATGACCTTATCGCCCGCCTCCGGGACGACAGCAACACCATGAATGTCGAGGTGAATCGAATTGCCCGTGCTTTGCAGGTCGATGCCTTGAACAGTGAGCATGTTTTAATCCGGGCGGTCCGTGAGCGACGATCCATCAATGTGGTGAACGGGCAGTCTGAGTTTTCAGTCCCCCTTGAGCTCCTCGGCCTGCTGCAGGAAGATACTTTTGTGGTTGTGCCCCTCTTCTCACCCAGCAGGGCCTTGGGGGTCATCATTGCGGATCATTTTGTCAGTCGTCACCCGATTGATGAAGAACAGATAAAGGCATTGGAGGGTTTTGCAAGTCAAGCCAGTCTTGCCATTGAACACTGCCGTCTGCATACAGCAATGCAACGCAAAATGAATGAGCTTGAGGCAGTGGCGGCAGAACTGCAAAAAAATAAAGACCTGCTCATCGATGCAGAGCGCTACTCGGCTCTGGGGCACATGGCTGCCCAGCTGGCACACAGTATTCGTAATCCGATCACGGCCATTGGCGGAACGGCCCGCCTGCTTGCCCGTAAAATTGAGAACAAAGAGTGGTTACGGTTTCTTTCGATGATGACGGGTGAAGCGGAAAAGATTGAAAAGATCCTGGAAGATCTTTTTGTTTTTGTTGAACAGACTAAACCGGAGATGGAACGGGTTTCGCTGTTGCCGCTTATCGGTCAATCGCTGCTGCTCTATTACAAGACACTGAACGAGCGGGGGATCCGCCAGAATCTCGTCCTGCCTGAGCATGATCTGGAACTGTTGATTGATCCGCGCCAGATTCAGCAGGCACTGGTGCATCTTTTTCGTAACAGTATCGAGGCCATGCCATTGGGAGGTGAGTTAACGGTCTCTGTGGAAGTAGAGGACAAACAGGTACGTATCATCATTCACGATACCGGTAAAGGATTGAGCCGGGGAACTGTAGAGT
This sequence comes from Desulfobulbus oligotrophicus, assembly GCF_016446285.1. NCBI lineage: Bacteria > Pseudomonadati > Thermodesulfobacteriota > Desulfobulbia > Desulfobulbales > Desulfobulbaceae > Desulfobulbus > Desulfobulbus oligotrophicus. Next base: position 133,519 of record NZ_CP054140.1, on the reverse strand, counting down.
ATGCAACCGACCCGTTTTTCACAACCAAGGTCGTGGGAACAGGTATGGGGCTTACCATTGTCCGGCGAATTGTTGAAGAACACGGTGGTGAACTGGTGCTTCAAAGCAGCGGTAATGGGATGCGGGCAACAATTGTCTTGCCGAAACCACAGGATGAGTTGCCTATAACCAATCAGGATGCCTCCTGATCAGATAGCCTGTTCGTTGTTTCAGACAGGAATCCATAAAAAAAGGTGTGAGGCTGATGATCAACCCCACACCTCTGTGCAGACAGCTCTTTTGGAAACGAGATGTTTTAGAACTTCAGCTCAAATCGTGAAAGTGCACCAAACACGCCGTCATCTTCTTCAAGATATCCCTCAACTTTGGGCTTCAGATAACCAGCGGACAGGTACATGTCCATACCCTGGCTGATGGTGTACTGGAGAATTCCGGATACCTCCCAGGCGCTCTTCACACCACCGGCACTGTAATCGGTAGCTTCCGTTCCCGGTATGGATGCGGATGTTGTATTCGGCCCGTCGCCTGCCACACCCTTGCTGTCCCAGGTATGGATATCTGCATACATGAAGTTACCGGTCAGCTTCAGTGCTTCGGTTGCCTGGTACTGGACAATCAGTCCACCCCAGAGCCAGTTGCCGAAATCACCGATACGGATGGAGGAGATACGGCTGTTGTCGGAAGAACCCATCATAACGCCGGTACCAAAGGCCCGGTCAGGCTGGAAACCTTTGGTGGTGAAACCAAGGTTAAGACCAAGGGTCAGCTTGTCAATGGTGTAGGTCGGCAACACATAGCCGCCGTATCCGGTGTCCTTGGAGCCGATCAGGTCATTACCGTTATTTGAAACGGTCCAGGTGTCGGTTTCCCAGGAGTTAAAGTTGTTCAGGTCGGCGTTGGTAAAGGCCACTTCACTGTTCAGGCCAAAGGCACCGGCCTTACCGGACACATAGAGAGAACCGAACAGACCTTCGTTGGGTTCGAAGTACTGAATACCGGTTGCGGTCCACACTTCAGGGCGTGAGTCGGTCTGATAGCCGAGCATACCACCGATGGTCCAGTCGTTGTTGAGTTTGGTCTTGGCATGCACACCGTAGCGCATAACATCATCGTCTTCAGCAGCAACTCTTCTGAGGGAGCCTGTGTACTCGCCGTTCTGTGCCTCTTCCATCCATTCGATAAAGGGGTTGATCTCTACATTATCAAATTTAATGATACCGCGGATCCCGTAGGAGCTGACATCATCATAGAAGAAGTTGTAGGTCGGTCCCATCGGGCCGTAGGTGGAACGGTATCGGCCAAGTTCAACGGTGAGGTTGTCGTTGAAAGGAATACCAATGTAAGCCAGGTCAACCCAGATATTGCTGCCGGAGTTGATTGGCGGCTGAGTAACGGCAGGGTCATTATCAATATCACCGGAGGATCCTTCCATACGGAAACGGGCCTTGGCATAGGCACCGCCTGCTGCGGTTCCGACAACATTCAACCGGATACGGGAATCCATGTTGGTCTGGCCCTTGTAATTGTACTCACCAACCTGATCAACTCCGCCGGCATTTCGGTTGCCGAACTGTCTGGAATTCATGTGGTATTTATCCGTATAGCCAAGACGAACACGGGCATCACCGGTGATCTTTACTCCGGGCTCAACAGCAGCAGCGGAGGCAGTGGAACCTAAGCCGCCTACCAGCATGAGGGCTGCGCCTGCAACTAGTACTTTTTTCATTTCTCTCTCCTTCTTGTGTAGGTGTTGGTAGAGTGTCTCCACAACAGAGCTAAACCTTAAAAAAACGAATTCACCGACTGCAGCGTAAAATAACTTGTGATGCTCGTCAAGTTTTTTTTACTTGAGTTTAAAAAATTTTACTCTTGTTGTCTGTGGTGCTCCACAGTGGCACTTCTTTTCCTCACTGTTCTTCAGAAGAGGGGAGATCCTGGCTGTCCCAGATGCTTTGATTTGATCCCTGGAGATTGATTTGCAGGGTGTAGCTGTTGAGGTACGTGGATGCACTCTGCCAGAAGATAAATGGATAACTGGTTTCTGCTTCAGCAAAAAGGACTGCGTATTCCGTGCTTCCCGGATCAGCGTGGAGGACCTGATAGTTCGCGATATAGCCGGGAATTTTTTTAGATTCCCAAAGGCGGGTCAGGCTGAAGCGATCCCATTTGAAGGCGGCCAGTGAACTGCCGGCAAAGTATCGGAGATTTGGCATAAAAGGCACGGTCTCCAGTCGGTTGCGACCAACCAGAATGTCGTTGATATGATCGCCGTCCAGATCAGCAACCACGATCCTGGTCCGAATCCAGGCAGGCTCTTTTTCGCTTGAGGCAGCATTGTTGGCACTGGTGAGGGTTCCGAAAAAGTTGTTGCTTGCCCCGAAAGTATCAGGACTTGTCCAGCGCACAGAACCTGCGGTGTCATACAGTTGCAGCCGGTTTTGGCTGTTGATGGCCACAACAACCTTATTACCGCTGCCGTCGAGGTCTGCCAGAACAAAGTCAAACACGGAAAGGCCTTTGGGAATGTTGAGGCGTTGCCCTTCGTTCAGGGTATTTTGAGCATCCAGGTGCATTTCAAAAATTCCACCGCCGCCAAGGTCATCGGCTAAGCTTCGCTGACCCAGCAGTACAGGTGCCTCTCCCGGTGAAGCCATGGTTCGGAGATACCAGCGGGCATGCTCAAAGAGTGTGGTTATTCGTTTACCGTTCCATTCCATGGCTGTGGCGTCGGGCATGTCCCCATTGCTGCCGCTGATGTATATTTCCTGCAGGCCGTTTTTGTTGAAATCTCCCAGAGTGACGGAGTGATAGCGGATATGGTTGGGCAGGTTAACTGTAGCCAGCATGCGGAACTGGTTGTCATCATAACGATAAATCACGAGGCTGTCGGTGGTCAGAAGAACAACCTCATCCTTGCCGTCACCATCCAGGTCACCGGCGTTTATGTCCATGGCTTGCACTGGAAGGGCCCGGCTGCGCAAGGTGTTGGCCAGCGTGAAGAGACCACCTGCCTCAAGGCCGGTGGTCATGCCCGCGTACCGGCCTTCTCGATAGGCGCGTTCCGGGTGAGCGGTCTGGAAGGTCGCCATGTCGGTTGTCTGTTTGGCTGCATCTCGTATTTCCGGGCGGGGTTTGTTAAAGAGAGTACCGCTTATGTCCCAGGCCAGCTCATCAACGGCCTGCATGGCGTCGTCCACAATGGTAAAACTTTGAATAAACTGTCTGGGTGGTTGCGTACCGCTCTGTGAAAAGACGTAGCAGGTCAGTTCAAACTGATTGTTTTTGGGTGCCAGAGAACCGATGATCACGTGTTGTGCACCGGATTGGCGGAGCAGCTGACCAAAGGCAGCATGATTGCCCTCTTTGAGGGTCAGGGCCATCTGTTCGGAGATGCTACCTTGGGCAACTGCAGCAACACCGGCTCGTGCGGAGAGGCGGCTCGCCAGGGTACTGGCAAGGCCATGCTTCAGGTAGCTGTACGAACCAGGGATTTCGACAGTAAAGGGAAGGATAATCACCTGCTGTTTAGCTGGTGGGCCTGTTTTGCCGTCAGCAGCGAAAGAGGCGACAGAGATGAGTAATGTGCAGCAGAACAGACTGAAGCAGGTCAGGAACCACCGGTAACGGTTGACATGACAGAAAGATGCACAGCAGAGGTTCAGTTTCACGGTGGGCACTCCTTGCTCAAGTATTCAGGAAAACGTGTGGCCGGCGACTGAGTAAGCGGAAAAATATACGGGCACTGTTGGCATGAAAAGAGGTCAACACATCTGAGCCCGATAAAAGATTTCATGTTGTCCTGTTGCCTCATACAGAAAAAATCGCTGTTGAGGAAGCGGCGTTATTGAAGAAATATCGATATTTTTACCGATAAAATATGTAATTTATGCAACTTTTAATATTTTGTCGAACAAGAAAAAATAAAAGTACGGCGATGACCAAAAGGTTGCCGGCTTCTGCTCTTTGCCGGGACCGTTCACACCGATACGTTTATTGCAATCGCGAGGCAATGAGGCCAAAAAAGATAGAGTCTCCGATGAACCGCCAGCCAAGATGGGTGTGACAGTTGATACACAGGACGATCTGCCAGTGATAACCGGAAAACCAGGTAAAGGTGTCGCTTGCGTTGCCTTGAGGGATCGCACCGGGTGCGGTACGAAAGCAGCGAATTTCAAAGGCAATACCCGCTGGATTGAAAAAGGCGTGTTCATGCCCACCCTGAACAGCCACGGCCTGTTCTTGTCCGGTGATGACGGTGTTGCAGAGTGTACAGCGCAGTGCTTTCGCATTTTCATCTGCTACCGGTGTATCGTTGTTTTCTGGTGCGGGTGGCCGATGATTCCCGGGTCGGGGAAGATGTACCCGACAGATCCGCTGATCAGGCAGCATGACCGGATTTGTTGCGATAGTGAGCAACAATGGTCTGTACCATGTCGCTGATCGTGTAGCGTTGTGGCTGAACGGTCACAGCAAGACCATATTTCTGCACAGTTTCCCCAGTGACCGGCCCGATCGCAGCGATGTCCACCTGATCGAGCAGGCGATGCAGTTCACCGGCACCACCGCCTTCTATCATTGCCAGGAAGTTGGTTACCGTGGAAGAGCTGGTAAAGGTCACCATGTCGATGGAACCGGCAAGCAACTGATCACGCAGCTCATCTTTGACACCTTCCTGCGGTACGTTTCGATAGACCGGAGCAATAATAACCTCTGCACCGGCATCGGTCAGCATCTCGGGCAGGATATCGCTGGCGTGCAGTGCCCTGGGCAGCAGAATCCGATTTCCCTTGACTTCAACAGAGAGCAGGGCCTCGGCTAATCCCTGGCCTGTGAATTTTTGTGGCACCAGGTCTGCTGTGATACCGTGGGCATGCAGTGCTTCAGCAGTGGCTTTACCAACGGCGGCTACTTTTGTGCCGGCAAGAAGACGGCTGTCGTAGCCGAGTGCGGCAAGTCTTTGGAAAAAATGGCTGACAGTGTTGAGGCTGGTGAACAGTACCCACTGATAGGTTGCCATCTCACCGATTGCCCGGTCAACAAGAGTGAAGTCGTCCACCGGCTCGATGTGAATGGTGGAGTATTCCAGACACTCGGCCCCATACTCCTCCAGCTGGGCAACAAGCTCACTGGCCTGTTCGCGGGTGCGGGTGACAACGATGCGTCGGCCGAACAACGGTCTTTTTTCAAACCAGTCAATGGTGTTACGCAGGTTGACAACTTCGCCGACGATCACAAGTGCCGGCGGTCTGATGTCTGCGTTGTGTACGATATCGCAGATCGTGGCCAGGGTGCCGACCACGGAGCGCTGCTGAGGAGTAGACGCCCAGCGGACGACAGCCACCGGGGTTTCCGGAGAACGACCGAAATCCATCAGTTTTTGTGTGATGTTGGGCAGGGTTTTGATCCCCATATAAACAACGATGGTGCCGGCTGCAGTGGCCAGCTTTTCCCAGCAGATGTTGGAGGACTTTTTGGCCGGATCTTCGTGGCCGGTAACAAAGGCAACAGAGGCCGTGTATTCCCGGTGGGTGATGGGAATTCCCGCGTAGGTGGCGGCCGCAGTGGCGGAAGTCACTCCGGGTACAACCTCAAAATCAATCCCTGCGCTCACCAGTTCCTCTATCTCCTCACCACCACGGCCAAAGATGAAGGGATCACCACCTTTCAGACGCACCACCATCTTGCCTTCTCTGGCAAGTCGAACCAGCAGTTTGTTGATATTTTCCTGGGTATAGGCATGGAGGCCGCCTCCCTTTTTGCCGGCATAGATGCGTTCGGCGGTTTTGGGTACATAGCCCAGCAGCTTGGGATTGGCCAGATAGTCATAGACAACGGCTTGAGCGTGCTCCAGGAGATACTTGCCACGCAGGGTGATCAGGCCCGGATCTCCGGGACCGGCACCAACAAGATAGACTTTACCGGGAGCAGGGTGGGGTACAGGATTGGTCGTGGTCACAGTTGAGTCGCCTGAACAGAAATGAGGTTATGGGGAGGTTACGAACCAGTGCAGTAAACAGCGTCAAGAATGGCTTTACCACCTTTGGACAGTAGAGATTCCGCCAGAGCAGTGCCCAGTGCAGCGGCTTCCCGGGCAGAACCGGTGATGTGCTCTTTGAGCACAATGCTGCCGTCAACAGCCGCAATCAGACCAGTGAGGGTGATCTGATCACCTGACAAGGTAGCGTGGGCACCGATCGGAACCTGACAACCGCCCTCCAGACGTAGGAGAAAGGCCCGCTCTGCAGCAACGGTCACAGCGGTTGCCCGGTGATGTAAAAACTGAAGGCCGGCCAGCAGTTCGGTATCAGTTTCGCGCAGCTCGATACCGAGTGCCCCCTGCCCTATGGCAGGTAACATCTGCTCCGGTGTAAGCAGGGTGGTGATCTTGTCTGTTTTGCCTAAACGATGCAAGCCGGCACCGGCAAGAATAATGGCATCAAACTCGCCTTCTTCGAGTTTACGCAACCGGGTATCAACATTGCCGCGGAGATCGAGGATGGTAAGATCCGGGCGGAGAGTGGCCAGTTGTGCTTTGCGTCGCAGGCTGGAGGTGCCTATGCAGGCCCCTGTCGGCAGTTCTTCAACAGAGGCGTATCGGGTTGAAAGAAAGGCGTCGCAGGGGGTTTCGCGTGCGGGAATGATGCCGATGTGCAGGCCTTCCGGAAGCTCGGTCGGCACATCCTTCATCGAATGAACCGCCAGATCGATTGCCCCGGCCAGCAGCGCATCTTCGATTTCTTTAACGAATAACCCTTTACCACCGACCTTGGCCAGAGGGACGTCGAGGATCCGATCCCCTTTGGTGGTGATTTTCACCAGCTCCACCTGCGTTCCTGGACAGGTTGACTCTATCTGAATTTTGACCCAGGTCGACTGGGTGACAGCCAAGAGACTGGCGCGCGTTCCAATGCGCAGTTGATTTCTCATGCAATGTTCCTGTTTTTGAAGGCGAATACATCGGTACAGATTGACTGCAGCGGCCATATACAGCCAATAGGGTTATTTGTCAAACTCGTCAACAAGGGCTGCTGCCAGGAGCGGCAGCAGCAGCTCGTGGTGACCGGTGAAGTTGAAGCCCTTGCCGCCTTCCAGAGTCGGACGGTGAACCACATTGGTGGTTGGACGATAGTGCCGTATGAAGTCGAAGTTGGCGGTGGTGATCTGTTTGACCTCATAGCCGAGGTTACGGACCACGGTAAGAGCCTTGAGAAACACCTCGGGCAGCAGGACTGCTGAACCGACGTTGAGGTAAACGCCGCCCTCAAGTTCGCTGACAAGACGGCAGAAGAGCCGGAAATCATGGTGCCCGGCCCGACCGATGGCTGCGCCGTCCGCTGAGGGATGAATGTGGATGATATCGGTGCCCATGGCCACATGAACGGTCACCGGTACCTCAAGTTTGGCGGCCATGGCGAGAAGGCTCTGGTCGTTGTACGGGAAGTTGCGGGCCAGCAGGGCCATACCCACAGCCTGACCGATGCCAATACCCTGTGCAGCACCTTCGCTGATGGCCTGATTGAGGACTTCGCCGGTTTCCTTGGCAGCTCCAAAGGCGCCGGCACCGAGGACATCAGCCACCTCTTCCGATGTCCGGCCCACCATGGCAATTTCAGCATCATGGATAATACCGGCCCCGTTGAGTGCAATACTTGTAATAATACCGCGTTCCATCAGGTCGATCAGGATCGGGTTGAGTCCGACCTTGATCACATGTGCCCCCATACCCAGAAGCAGCGGGCGTCCATGTTTGCGAGCGGTGACGATGCGGTTGACCAGATCAGGAAAATCAGCGCCGGCCAGCTGGGCAGGCAGGCTGGAGAGTAACTGGCGCACAGTCATACCCGGTCTGACAGGCGAGGCAAAGTCATTGACACTGACTTTAGAGTGGCGACCGAAGACTGAATAGGTGTGTAAACCACTTAAATCAAGGGGTTCTGGGTAGAATGCCATGGGTATATCGCAAGTTGGGGAGCCTTGAGGGTGCGGTGGAGTTTAAGTGGTGCCGAACATCTGCTTTTCAACAATCTCGCAGATGACGTGTTCCAGCCAGAGGTGGGTCTCCTGGATATGTGGTGTGGAGTCTGACGGCACATTGAGGACCAGGTCGCAGACAGCGGCCAGGTCTCCTCCGGGACGGGTTGTGCCGCCGGTGAAGGCAACGGTTTTCATGCCGATTGCCCGGGCTGTTTCCATGGCTTTAACAACGTTGACCGAGTTGCCGGAGGTGGAGATGCCGAGCGCCAAATCTTCTGGTTTTCCAAGCGCCTGTATCTGCTTGACAAAAACCAGGTCATAGGAGAAGTCGTTGGCAATGGAGGTCAGGATCGAGGTGTCTGTCGTTAAGGCCAGGGCCGGCAGGGGGCGCCTGTTGATAAGAAAGCGGTTGACAAATTCAGCAGCCAGATGCTGAGCATCTGCAGCACTGCCGCCGTTGCCGAAGATCAGCAGTTTGCCGCCATCTTCAAAGACCTCGCGAATCCATTCGGTCAGACGGAGGATATCGTCGGCAGCCTCTTTGACAAAGGCTTCCTTTGCCATGATGGAGTAGATCAGATTTGTTGACAGCAGTGTTTTCATGTCTTCAACCATAAAGGAAAACCAGTGCCTGTCAAACAAAAAAACGTTCCAGCACCTCAGGTACCGGAACGTTTTTGTTGTCAACCAGGTATCGTGACGTTTTAGGGCAGTTCCTTCATGATAAGTTCAGAGACCTCTTTGATGGTTTTGGAACCATCAACAGAGATCACCGGGGCACCGGGCAGATTTTTAAAGTAGTTGACTGCAGCCATGGTGCCGGTTGTTTCATCGTAGTAGATATTGTGTCGTTTGTTAATGGCCTCTTCATCCTGGTCATCAGCGCGGGTGGACAACTCACCGCCACAGACACGGCAGACCAGGCGTCCATCTTTTTCAACCGGTTTAATGGCGTCAAAGGCGATATGGTTTGGGTGATTGTTGTCATTGGCGCAGAGACGGCGGCCCATGATACGATCTTTGGCGATCTGCCGGTCAAGGACGATCTCCACCACGTAGTCAAGTTTCATGCCGGCTTCCTGCAAGGCCTTGTGCAGAGCTTCGGCCTGGGCCAGTGAACGTGGGAAACCGTCGAGCAGCCAGCCTTTTTCTTTCGATTTTGCCAGGGTTTCAAGGACCATCGGGATGGTGATCTCGTCGGGAACCAGGTCGCCACGATCGATATAGGCTTTCGCCTTTTTGCCCAGATCGGTCCCTCCCTTGATGTGCTCACGGAAAATGGCACCTGATTCTATGTGATCGACACCATATTTTTCTTTGATAATGGCACCCTGGGTACCTTTACCGCTGCCGTTTGGACCGAAAGTCAGGATGTTCATGCCGGGTTCCTCCAGATTTTCCAGGATATTGTTCGATAATACATTGATCTGATAACAGAAAAACAGGCTGGCAAAATGAATAGCCTCTCATAATCTCGTTGAATATACTGTACCCTGGTCGAATGTGCCAGAGAAAATGATGAGAGGGATCAGGCGAAATGATATCAGCTGCGGTCAGGATGACTGCACCGGCTGGGCTAAGAGAAGGCGGCGTTGCAACTGATTGCAGCTTTGGCGGATGTGCTGTGGAGGCAGGGAATCCTGAACCTGGGGAGTATACTTTTTGACAAGGAACTGGAAAGAGGGTAGAAAACTGCCGATGCGTGGTTCCTTTTTCAATTTTTTCAGGTGATGCTATGAGGGAAATCAAGGTTGGGTTGATCGGATTCGGCACAGTGGGAAAGGGGTTGGCAGAGGTACTGTTAACACAGAAGGAGCGGTTGATCAGGCGAACGGGAATGAGCATTCGCCTTGCCGGGGTTGCCGATCACAGCACTGCAGCCCTGCCGGATCGTTTCAGTTCTGTTTCCCTGACCAAGAACGCCGCAGATCTGATCACTGATCCGGATATCGATGTGATCGTTGAACTGATCGGTGGTATCGAACCGGCTAAAACCTTTGTCATGCAGGCCATTGCCGCCGGTAAGCATGTGGTGACCGCCAATAAGGCGCTGCTTTCTGAGGAAGGCGCTGAGATTTTTGCCGCGGCGGCTGCCAGGGGGGTGGAGGTGGGCTTTGAAGCCAGTGTCGGTGGCGGCATTCCGGTGATCAAGGCGCTCAAAGAGGGATTGGTCGCCAACCGCATTCTCTCCATCATGGGCATTATGAACGGTACGGCCAACTACATCTTAACGCGTATGACCGATGAGGGGATTCCTTTTGCCGAAGTGCTGCAGGACGCACAACGATTGGGTTTTGCCGAGGCTGATCCGACCTACGATATTGAAGGTATCGACACCGCCCACAAGCTCGCTATCCTGATGACCATTGCCTACGGAACACCGATCACCCACAAGCAGATTGTCACGGAAGGCATCTCGCAGATAGAACCCATGGACATTGAACTGGCCCGTGAATTCGGCTGCCGAATCAAACTGTTGGCCATCAGCCGCAATCATGGTGATCATGTCGAGGCACGTGTTCACCCCACCATGGTCCCGCAGCAACATCTGCTGGCCTCGATTAATGGGGCCTACAACGCCATTCATTTCCAGGGGGATACCGTGGGCAACGTGCTGCTTTACGGCCTGGGAGCCGGCATGATTCCCACGGGCAGTGCTGTTGCTGCTGATCTGGTTGATATTGCCCGTAACATCGCCTGCGGCTCCATCGGCCGGGTACCGGCCCTGTCGTATCTGCCCGATCAGATGCAATCCCGTCGTATCACTCCCATGGATGAACTGTACGGACCCTACTATTTTCGCTGCACAGTTCTTGATCAACCGGGGGTTCTGGCCTCCATTGCCGGGATCCTGGCAAAATATGAGATCAGTATAGAGTCGGTTCTTCAGAAGGGTCGTAAAAGTGCCGGTGCTGTTCCTCTGGTCGTGGTGACGCACAGCGCCAGAGAATCGGCTATCCGCGGAGCACTTGATGAAATCGGTCGTCTTGAGGCTGTGACGGCTCCGGTTGTTAAGATCCGTATCCTGGAAGAGGAGTGAACCCTATCAACCTATACGCAGGTTACTATGAAATATATTCTTTTGATCGGTGACGGCATGGGGGACCTGCCCATCGCCGACTTGCACAACCAGACGCCTCTGGAGGCGGCAGCAACTCCCACCATGGACCGGCTGGCGCCGCTGGCTGAGATGATGCGGGTGCGTACGGTTCCTGAAGGGTATCCTCCCGGCAGTGATGTGGCCAATCTTTCTTTGCTGGGCTATGAGCCGGAGCGGTACTACACTGGTCGGGCGCCGTTGGAGGCGGCCAGCATGGGTGTTGAACTGGCGCCGGAAGAAACAGCTTTCCGGTGCAACCTGGTCCATGTGCATCGACCGGATGCCGAACGGCTGATCATGGTGGACTACAGCAGCGGGCATATCACCACTGAGGAGAGTCAGCAGTTGATCGAGGCTGTGCAGCAGGAATGCGGCAACGAGTCAGTGCGCCTGTACCCGGGGGTGAGTTACCGTCATCTTCTGGTGTATCGCGGCGAGCTGCCCGAAGGGTTTGCCACGGTTCCTCCCCACGATCATTCTGATCAGGATGTGTCTGCGTATTTCCAGGAGTACCGGCAGATTGAACAGTTTCCGCCTCTTCTGGAACAGGCGTCGACAATTTTGCGGGATCATCCGGTGAACCGGAAGCGTGAACAAGAGGGAAAGCGGACCGCCAATGCTCTTTGGTTATGGGGCGAAGGTAAGCGGCCGGCCATGGAGACCCTGCAACAGCGATTTGGTGTTGGCGGCGGCATGATCTCCGCTGTTGATCTGCTCAAGGGGCTGGGAGTACTGGGAGGGCTGCGGGTTATTGAAGTGCCGGGTGCCACCGGTTACCTGGATACCAATTATCAGGGCAAGGCTGAGGCCGCCCTTGCGGTGCTGGCTGAGAACGATTTTGTGGTGGTGCATGTTGAGGCACCGGACGAAACCGGACACCAGGGATTGGCGCAGGAAAAGGTACAGGCAGTGGCTGATTTTGATCAACGCATCGTTGCTCCGATTGTAACGGAGATGGAACGTCGAGGCGAACCCTTCCGGCTGGTGGTGACCATGGATCATTACACACCGGTCGCCCGACGGACTCACGAGGATTGGCCGGTGCCGATGTTTTTATACGACTCGCGCGGTGTTGCGGTACCGTCCGGAAGGACATACACTGAGGCCAATGTTCTGGCCGCGGTTCAGGAAAACGGACTGGATCTGGCCTCAGGATCGGCTTTTTTTCGTCGATTCGTCGAGCAGGAGGGATGAGGATGAGTAAACTGGCAGTGAATCTTGAAGAACCGATCTTTACCACCACTTACCGGGTTATTTATGGTGATACCGATGCTGCGGGAGTGGTGTACAATGCCAACTACTTACGGTATTTTGAGATCGGCCGCACTGAAATGATGCGTGCCTGGGCCTTGCCCTACAGGGCCATTGAGGAGTTGGGCTGCGTACTGCCGGTTACCGAGAGCTACCTTCGTTTCAAGGCACCGGCTGCCTATGACGATCTGCTCACCATTGCCACTTCGCTTGTTGAAGCCGGCAAGGTCAGTTGCCGATTACACTATGCTGTGTCACGGCAGGATTCCGATCGTTTAACGTTGCTGGCAAAAGGATTTACCGTGCATGCCTGTGTGAATCGTCAGGGTAAACTGACACCTTTTCCACCGGTTGTGCTGGAAAAGCTCACGGCAATGCTGGGAAATCGATAATCTGGCTGTTAGAATGGTTGACTTTTTCAGAAAATTTGCTATTATAACAAAATTGTGACGCGGGGTGGAGCAGTCTGGTAGCTCGTCGGGCTCATAACCCGAAGGTCAGAGGTTCAAATCCTCTCCCCGCTACCAAACAGACATCAAAGCCTGCAGGTGAAACAACGCCTGCAGGCTTTTTCTTTTAGAGACCCGATGGACAGCTCCCTGCCTGTCTGGACATGTCAATGTCCCGATATCCCAAAACAACGCTACCAGCGCAGTGGTGAGCTGCGGCGTTTCTTGTTTCTGGTAACCATGCTGTATGCCGGCTGTTCATCCGGTTCGGAGGCTTTTTTTACAGCCCAGGGATTACGGCCCAGTATGGCTGTGTTTATTTTCAAGCAAGGCGTCTGAGGCCGGTTCATTACACTTGGGTCGATGCCGAAATCGCGGCTGCCGGGATTTTCCTCACGTTGCTGCTGTGAAGCCGGAAACAGCACGAATACCTTCAGGAAAGACGGCAGGCACGGTGTTGGTGCCGCCCCGGATATACAAGAGCAGAGGGTGGTCGATTCTGCATACCGGTACAAAAGGGGGCGGCTCCGGTTGGATTTGCTGTGCTGAAAAACCTCCTGTTGTATTCGTCAACAGACGGTTGATCTACACAACTACTCCTCAACCACCTGGTAGAATGTCGGTTTCGGACTGCCATCAAAGAGCGGCATCACCTGTGCCCCTACTTCGGCATGAAGAGGGCTGCTGTGCATGGCCTGGAATGCATCCTGATCTGTAAATTCAACAATGGCGGCATAGTTTCCACCGCTGATGGGGCGCAGCAGCCGCCTGCTTATAAAACCGGGATACCCACTGAACGCTTTCCCTGAAGAGACAAACCATTTTTGGAATTCTGCATCCTTGCCCTCTTTAATGGGTGGAAACGAAATGAGAACGATGAACATGGCTGTTTTCTCCTCTATGCTGGGGGTGGACTTTGACATCAGCAAAAATGTCAGAAAACCGAGGGATTGGTTATCTTGCTGATGCTTGGGGGGAGTGGCATACATTCTGTGACCACCAGATTGAAAATTTAATCTATCTCCTGACGGTGCTCAACCTCTGTATGAAAACTCCACGGTTATGCTAAAAAGTATGCAGTGTGCAATCCGGAGTCAACGACAAAGACGGTGACAATGCCTGCCGGCGGTAATACTGAGAAACTGATACGCATCTGTGGCTGATGGTGTCTGTTACAGGGGGATGGGTAGGGCAATTACCCCTTTTTTTATTTTTACTGACAGGGGTTGTTGTTGTCGTGTACACAGGGGCCACGATACGCCGGGTGCAACAGGTTCACCGTTGGGGGCCTGACACCACCTTTTTTTCTGTGCTGCTAGTCAAGAGGTCGGGGCAGTCGGACTCCCCCTCTTTTTTGTGCTTAACTTGTGATGTTTGCCTCAACTGGTATGCTGCCGAGGATAATGAGTCTGTGGAAACCGGAACGATCAATGAGTATCTGAAATTCTTTATTGCGCTGCTGGCCATTGTCAATCCCATGGGCATGTTGCCGGTGTTTATTAACATGACCGCTCACCAAACTGCCGAGGTGCGCCGCAAAAACAGCGTCATGGCCGCTGTTTCCATGGGTATCATCCTTTTGGTGGTGCTGTTCAGCGGCGAAGCCATCCTTCGTTTTTTCGGGATCTCAGTGGATTCTTTTCGGGTTGGTGGAGGCATTCTTATTCTGCTCATGGCCATCTCCATGCTCAACGCCAAGATGGGTAATGTCAGACAGACCAAAGAAGAAGAGCTGGATTCGGCAGAACGGGACAATGTGGCGGTGGTTCCGCTGGGCACACCGCTTCTGGCGGGTCCGGGGGCAATCAGCACGGTTATCCTCTATGCCCAGCGGTATCCCTCACCCCTGCATTACATCTATCTGATGGTGGCCATTGTTCTGCTTGCCTGTCTGATCGCCTGTTTATTCCGGTTGGCTCCGGCTATTACCCGTTTATTCGGTAAAACCGGTATCAACATCGTCACCCGATTGATGGGGCTGATCATGGCTGCCATGGGAGTGGAATTTATTGCCAGCGGCTTGAGACACCTGTTTCCAGTCCTGGCAGGCTAAAGCGGAAATTCCTTCTTTTTCGGGTAACGGACAGCTACAGGAAAATTGAAAATTAGAGAAAATTAGGAAATTTAGGGATACTTCCCAGGAAAATTAGGGACACTTCCCGGTTTTTGTGCGTGGCCGCCCCGGCTTTCCCGGTCTTAATGGCTGATTTAACCGAAATTCCAGTTGATCGATACATTGCTCCGTTCCTAATGGCCGCCCGGTTCGGGTAGCCAGGCAGATTGCATTATCAGTTTCTTTATCTTCATCTCCGACAAAAGCTGCATACGCGCTCCGCTTTTGAGGAGAGAGCCACGGCGTTGCATCCAGCAGGGGGTCGTTTATGCCGATAACGTGGGCTTTGGCGCTGGACCCGCGATATGTCTCCGCACTCGCCGCCAAACCGGCCTTCAATGGGTTACGCTCAATGTAGCAAGTCACTGCCCAAAGATACTGCTCACTTTCAACTACGCAAGAGAAAAAGCGGTTTTGCCGGATGCGTCCAGACTGATTCAGCTTGTGGTTGAGATACCGGGTATACATCAGGTTGGTACTGCCGATTCCTCGCGATAGAGCGGTTTTTGTCTCCGGCACAACAAGAAGATGCATGTGATTGCCCATCAGGCATTACGCACGGATACTCACATGATATTTTTGGGCATATCCTGCCAATACCTTCAAATACGTCTGCCGGTCCTCGTCATCGAAAAAGACGGTGCGTTCGCATTCTTTGGCTTCTCGGGCAGCGGCACTCGGAGCCTGCCCACGACAAGAACAATTGCCCATTCCACCGACGTGATTAGCGCCACAAGAGCGGCGTAGCGCACGCGCAGCGGTAAGCTGACTTTGAATCTGTGTTTGGCGTTTGTCTCAAGATGCTCCTTGTACCCAGGTTCAAGAGCATCAGAAGCCGCTTGCCGCTGTACAGAGATCATCTCTCGCCGAAACTGCCACTCCACGTTCGATTCCGAGAACTCAAGAAAATCCTCGACGTCTCCGACCATGAACCCGAAATCCAACGCGTAGATCGGTTCGCTCAAGAACTTGTCCGGGTCAAAGGACGACATGGTTTCTAAGACACATAACGTGGAGGTCACCGGCGCTGCGCGGCTTTATCGCGCAGCGCCCGGTGGACCGTAGGGTTATGCCTCATGTTTTCTCGCCAAATAGGTAGAAAGCGCGGAAACGATACCGACGACCAACTCGGCTTCTTCAAAGGTTGGCTCCCTTCCTTCACGAATATGGCGCGCGTTTTCCGAAGCGTATCCCCATACCTTTGAAATTGCCTCGTCTAGAGGGCGAGGCACAATATCTCCGTAACGTTTCATGATGTCGCCGAGATTGGCCTTCTCGTCACCACACGCTTTGCGGGCTACGCATTCCAGAGCTGCCATCGAATGTTGAATAGCCCCCGTTACATCCGGCAAGGGACGGCGAGACAAATCACGAAGCGCCTCATGTAATTCATTTCTCGCTGTGCTGAGCTTTCGCGCTTCAAGTGCATGTTCAGCCGTGACAACTACTTCCTCGAACACCTCGGGGCCGCGCATTTCGATGACACCCGCAGACAACTTCCAACCTATGCCGTTTTCAAAGAAGTAATCGTTCAACTCGCTCTCGAATTTCCCGGCATCATAGGAATATGGTGCTTCGCACATGGCAACGGCGAGCCCCTCAATGATGTCGTACACGCGGTACCAGTCGCAGTCATCAACGAGTTCGTGTACTTCACGGTCAATGTTGGGGTACTCGGACCAGTTGTTTTGGTCTGGACGTTTGCGGAGTAGGCGACAAACAACTTCTCGAAGGCTCTGCGGACGAAAACCGCACTCGTAAGCAAGTTGAACAAGAACACCACGCAATTCGTGTGGCGCGTCCTGCCTCACAGAGATTTCTTTCTCGTGTGACTCGTGGTACCCATGTCTCTTCGAAAATCGGTCAGTCATCGCAGCGGCCATTCATGAGGCATAACAAGGTATTAGCTGGACGGAATCGTCCAGCTAATACACTCAATAGTGTTGTTAACGATAAAAGCAAAAAACATGCTAAATTTATTATATTTCACGGTGAAATGATGCTTAAAAAATCCAATGGGCTTTTTGCCTCTTTTGTCGTCTTGCTCGGTATGCAGTGGGTATACATCATCGTTGTTCTCACATCGGTATGGGCCGGCATCGTTTGGATTGTCCGTATGTCGTCGTTAGCTTATAAAAGATGGGTCGCGAAGCTGTACGAAAAGTGTGTAGTTTAACACGCTTAGTGAGTTTTGCCATCCGTGCGGCTCTTTTCAACGCGCCCTGAACGTGCGATTCATGCAGGTGATATCGTCTCCATTCTTTTGTTCCTGGAATCGCCGGCATGTCTTGTAATATTTTGGTATCAGGAAATATTTTTTTATAGCTCCTTGTCCTGCCCATTGCCATCCTATACCCTCCAGTTAAGTTGCCCGTCAATCACAAACACCTGACTCAGGAGTTTCTCGGACATGCCAAGATCGAAACGACAATGATCTGCACCCATGTCATCAAGAATATGCGCAGTGCGATGGTACGACCGAACACCCAGCCCGGGCCTGCAGGGCGGACGTGGTTGGCATTGATCTCCAGACCGACGCAGACCATGCCCTCTTCAACACAGAGATAAGCACCGGCACCTCCCAGGGTTTCGGCCATGGCCGCCGAGGCACCGCCGTGAAGTAAGCCCATGGGCTGCATGGTTCGTTCGTCCACTGGCATGCGGGCTTCTATATAGTCTTCACCCACCTCGGTAAACTCTATCCCCAGCCGTTCCACCAGGGTTTGATGACAGGCCTGCTGAAGTTCCTCAAGCGTTGGTCTTTTTTTCCAGATCATTGTTTTCCTTTTGTACTGTTCTCGGTTATTGCGGCAATCGTGATATTCTTGTGACTGATGCAGCGGAAGCGTCCCGGACTGCTCAGCGTATCGGTGACCGATTCGTTGTTAATATCTTCCGTCTTTTTACAGACCTTTACCTGCTGAACAACCGTCAGCCGTTACGTACTCCAAGGTTGACAACCCGTGGTAATCGCGGCAAGGTACAGGGGCTGCATCCGGCAGTTGTCAGTGCATTTCGACCTGTGGGGGAACAGGAAAATTGTGAGCAGAAAATGGCGTGCCATGATCATCGCTGCAGGATTGACAGTTGCAGTGCTTGTCTTTCTTCCGGCCTTGCTTACGTCAGCACCTGCTTTTGCCCTGCTGCAACACTATCTTACACAACACATTCCCGGAAAACTCGAGATCGCCACCTGCTCAGCAGGCTGGTTGGAAGGGCTTCGTTGCGAACAGGTCCGTTATGTTGATCCTGTTCAAAAAGTAGAGGTAACAGTGCCTCACCTCACGGTTGACAAGGGGTTGCTCGCTCTGCTTGTCGCCCCAACCTACCTGGGTGAAGTTACTGTTGATCAACCTGTGTGCACGTTTTATCCACCTCAGGCAGAACATCCTCAGGATGTCCCCGCGGCCGGTATCGCAGCAGAAGACCCACCACCTTCAGAGGCAATAGCAGCAGATTCGCCCAGATGGCAACAGTTCGGCCTGCGCCTCCGGGTCCGGAACGGGCAGGCTTTTCTGCAGCATGGCGATAAGCCGCCTCAACTGCTGGCCCGACAGATAGACTGTACCGGCAGCTTGGTGCAGGGTTCTGTTTCTTATGAACTGGCCTTTACCTCTCCCCATGCAGACGGTCACCTCTTCGGATCAGGGACATTCCACCTTCCCAGGAGTGCCGACGAGAGCTGGGATGCATTGATTTCCAACACTGAGCTCAGAATCAGAAATCTTGTGATTGATGATTTTTTGACGCTGGCAGCAGCCTCGTGGAGCACCGTACCACAGGGCAGCGGCCGCCTGGACGCGTCTTTTCGCATCAATGCCATTGGGCTCACGGAGGCCGAAGTTCGGGGAGAGACCACCCTCCATGACCTGTACCTTACCGGTGGCGTGCTTGGTAAAGATCAACCGCGGTTGAACGAACTCTCCCTTGATTTCAAAGGAAGCCGTCGGCCGGCTGAGGGCTGGCGACTTGCCGAATTAACCCTGCGCTCCGACCCCGTCAATCTGCATGCCACTGGCACCTATGATGACGACATCGTATCGTTTCAGAGCCGGGGGCAGGTCAAAATACCGGCATTGGCCACCGAACTGCCGCATCTGTTACGGATCCATGAACGTACTGTTATTGATGAGGGGGTGACGGACTTTTCATTAACCATAAAGGGCCGGTCAACCGCCTTGGCCATTCAGGCTGACTGCCGAACCGATCACCTGCGCTTTGTCCATGACCAACAGGCCTATTCCTGGACCATGCCGCTGCATTTTGAGCTTGAAGCTGTTCATGGCGAACAGAGCGGAGTGCGCAATCTTCGTTTACGTATGCCGTTTTTTGAACTGCACGGAGACAGTAGTGACAAAGGTTTGGTGCTGAGCGGTGAGGGAGACCTCGAACGGATGTCGCGGGAGCTCAGCAGACTGTTTTTAATGGATTTTCAGGCCAGGGGACAGATAAAAATTGCCGCTACCAGCCGAGATGACGGCAGCGACAAACGCCATGTGGACAGCAGACTCACAATCAACAATTTCAGCCTCTTAAAAGATAATCAGGTACTCATACCGGCGCATCCTCTGGTCATTACCGCGGCTGTGACAACAGAACGATCCCGGCTTGATCTGCATACAGTGCATGGCCTGTCTCTGGAGGCAACCGCCTGGCCGGGAACCCTGTCTTTCCATGCCCGTGATGTGCAGCAGTGTGCAGGGCACAGCGATGATAATTTTTCCATGCAGGGCTGGCTTGACATGGGGCGCCTCCATGGTCTTGCTCAAGGTTCTGTTTGGGGAAACCATGTGTCGGCACTCCAGGGAGCTGTCCGGTTCGAGGCAGCCGGGACATGGTGTGGAGATGTTGTTGCTGTACAGAATCTGCAGGGCGAGATTGCTGATTTAACGGTGTCCGGTGAGGAGTTTATAATCCGGGAACCGCGCGTCACGTTTGGCCTGGGCGGTAGAACAACCAAAGAGGTTGCGCAACAGGTCAGCTTACAGAGGTTGCTGGTTGTTGAAGATTGGCCGGATTTTGCTGATAAGGCCAGCCCGCTGCTGCAGTTCAATATTGATCAGCGCAGTGTTGACATTCGTCGCCTGATCTGGAGTTCTGAGCGGGCGGCCATTGAGCTGAGCGGAGCACTCAACGACCGGCAGCAGATGAACGTGGGATACTGGTTGATGGCACAGGGTGAGGGCGAGGGCGCTTTTGCGGGCGATATGCTCAAAGCGGCAAAGATCCTGCCGGCTGATTTCAACCTTAAGGGGAAGCTGCGAGGCAACTGGAGCTTACAGGGAGGCTATGGTCAAAAACGTGAGCAGACCATGTTTTTTGAAGTTGCCTCCCTGGCGGTTACCCGTGGTAAACGGGTGATGGTTTCCGATCCGCTTGTGACCTGTGGCTTCCGATTACAGGAGACAGCCGACCAGCCCTCTGAGCTGAGGATGACTGATTTCAATCTGCGGAGCAAGCTGGTCCACCTTGCCGGAGTCGGTCGGATCATGCGCAAAGAGCAGCCGAATCTGAGCATGCAAGGTCAGTTTACTCCGCAATATGTTCAGCTGCAACCGTTGCTGCAGCCGTATATCGGGCGGGGGATTGCATGGAGCGGCAACCGGCCCGGTACATTTCAGCTCTCAATGCCCCTGACGACACCTGTTCAGCAAGGGGACATCACGGTTACAGCTGAATTACCCATGGACAGTTTACGTTTCAGGGACATGGATCTTGGTGCCGTTTATCTGCCCCTTGATTTTCATCGCAACCAACTGCGGCTGCGGATCGACGGCGAGCTGGATGGCGGTAAGGTCTCCCTGGCACCGTTATGGGATGTTGCAGCTGCAAAACCGGTTCTGTCTTTACCAGCCAGGGCACCCTGTCTGGCCGGTGTATCGCCTCAACCACCCCTGCTCGATGGGGTCCTCGGCAGGTTGCACCCTCTTTTCGGGGTCTTTGCTCAAGTACGCGGAACAATGGATCTGTCTATCAACCATTTTTCAGTGCCGATCAGTGCAAGGGGCTGGCAGAGTCCTGTTTTCAGCATCTCTCTTGTGGTTGACCGACTTCAATTTACCCCTATGGGGCCTTTGCAGGAAGTGCTGAGTTTGAACGGATATGTTCAGGAATGGTTTTCGTGTGTTGAAAAAGAGATTCGATGTGAAGGGAAGAATGGCCGGGTACAATGCGACCCGGTACATCTTTTAGTCGATGATGAGCAGATCGCACTGCAGGGGGAACTCAGCAGTGACCAACAGTTGCAGTACACGGTGCAGTTTCCTCTTGGGCAGGCACTTGCGCAGCTCATTGGTTCGGATACCGACTCGGATTCCGACGACAGGCGGCTTGTCACTGCTGTGATCAATGGAGCCAGGCAGAATCCGGAGTTTGATGCCCATGCCCTGGTTACAGGGCTGGCTCATCAGCTCATCAAAAGCAGAAGGTCGGATAGATATAAAAAATTGCCTCAGACTGACGAACCGGTCGAACCGTGAAACGGTTCATCCAACAGAAACAAAATAAACCGATCTGTTTTTTCGTCATATACACACATATTTATTAAAGAGTTGTACGAATTATTTTTTAACGGAGGTTTTAGCATGAGCAAAAAAGTGGTTGTTGTCGGAGCTGTTGCTGCCGGTCCTAAAGCGGCGTGTCGATTGAAGAGGTTGCGCCCTGATTGGGACATCACCATGATTGATCAGGACAGTCTGATTTCTTATGGCGGTTGTGGTATCCCGTACTACGTCAGCGGGGATGTTTCCGATGAGAGCGAACTGCGGGAGACCAGTTTTCATGTGGTCCGTGATACGGATTTTTTTCTCCACTCCAAAGGTGTGCGTGTACTGACAAGAACTCGGGCTCTGGCCATTGATCGGGGCAAGAAAACAGTGACGGTGCGCAATCTCGATACCGAAGTGGAACAACAACTGTCGTATGATTATCTGATGCTGGCTACCGGAGCGAGACCCTTTGAACTCCCCATTCCAGGTGTGAAACTTGACGGTGTGTTCGCCATTGCTGATCTGCATAAGGCCATTGAGATCAAACAGCGGATTGCTGAAGGCAGGGTGAGTCGGGCTGTGGTCATCGGCGGCGGGGCAATCGGTATTGAGATGGCTGAAGCCCTGACCGATCTCTGGGGAGTTGAAACGACTCTGCTGGAACTGGCACCACAACTGCTGCCCAAACTGGTTGACCGGCATTTTGCGGAAATGCTGAAAAACCATCTTGTTGAGCAGAAGGTGGCCGTCTATACCAGTGAGTCTGCGGTAAAGCTGCTGGATAATGGTCATGGCTGCGTCTGCGGGGTGAAGACCGGGCAGCGTACCCTGGAGGCTGATCTGGTGATCATGGCGGTGGGGGTCCGGCCACGCAGTGAGTTGGCACGAGATGCAGGGCTGGATGTTGCAGCCTGGGGTGGGATCAAGGTCAATCAGCGGTTGCAGACCTCTGATCCTTTTATCTATGCTGCCGGCGACTGCATTGCCGTCAATCACCTGGTTACCGGTCGGGAAACCTTTGCTCCCCTGGGATCCCTTGCCAACCGTGAAGGTCGGGTTGTCGGCGATAATATGGCCGGGTATCCGTCGGTATTCAAAGGTGTGTGCGGATCGTTCATCATGAAGGCTTTTGAACGGTGTATCGGTTCCACCGGGTTGACCTGGGAAGCCGCTCTGGCAGAAGGTTTTGACGCTGATTATGCGCTGACCTCTCCTCCTGATCGGGCCCATTTTTTTCCGGGTCAGGCGGTGGTGATTCTGCAGTTGGTTTTTGACCGGCGCTCACGGCGGGTACTTGGTCTGCAGGCCTTCGGCATGATGAACGATTCGGTCTCAGCTCGGGTGGATGCTGCTGCTGCCCTGATCAGCCAGGAAGGGACCATTGAAGATTTCGGTTTACTGGAGATGGCCTATGCGCCACCATTTTCTTCGGCGATCGATTCGATTAATGCAGCTGCCTACATGGCTGAAAACATGTGTGAAAACCGGTTACACCGGGTGGATCATACCCGTTTTCTGGCGTGGCTGGATGATGAGAGCATTGAGCCTGACTGGATGGTGCTTGATGTGCGGCATCCTCTGGAGGCAGCACCCTGTATTGAAAAATTTGGTGCACATCGTTGGGTTGGATTGGAGTATGGGCAGGTTCGGCAACGCTACCAGGAATTGCCGACAGACAAAACCTACGTCATTTTTTGCAATGCCGGTACCCGTTCTTATGAAGTACAGCTCTTCCTTGATCACATTGGTTCGTATACAACCATGGTGCTCTGTGGCGGCACAAACCTCATCAGCCGGTTAAAGCCGGATTGGATGGATGGTAAATAAGGGAGTAAACAAAAACAACAGGGCAGGGTACCTACACGTGCTGTCTTTCTATGGTACGCAACAGCAATCAAGCTTTGGCCGGGAGAGTCGCCGGTAGCACGGCCTGTTGCCTACCATGCTGTCACAATCGGCAAAAGAACAGGCTTGTTGTTGTCGGCTTCCCGTGAAAAGTATCCTGCCTTTCTGCTGTACGGTTTGTGGGTTGTTCTTTAGACTTTCTGCCTGTTTAAACAGCTTCCATACGACGAAGGTCCTGAACGGATTATCGAGTTCCTGTTGACAGGAATATCAGGATTGGCTGTGCTGTGCGGTGTTAAGGAGATCCGGAAGCCGATCAAAATGGCGACCGACTTCAGAGGGACGATGCGCGTCGGAACCGGCGCGCAGACTGATGCCACGCTGTAATGCGGCGGCAATGATCCAGGGAACAGGGAAGGCTTTTCCCCGGTAATCGAAGCCGGAGGTGTTGATTTCCAGAGCAACAGCATGTTCGTGCATGGCATCGAGCAATTGGTAAATCAGTTCCACATGCTCATCGGTAAAACGAACACCGGGCAGGTGGCGCAGAACAGCATCCAGATGACAGAGTACGTTACAGGGGACTGAACAGACGGCCTCGATCAACGTGTGCAGGTAAGTGGAGATCACCTTGTCAGTGCCGATGGCAGCCAGCTGATCCAGACTTTGCCGACGCCTGCTGAGCAGATTTAAATGGATGTTCTTGTACCGGTAGAAGTGGCAGGAAATGCCGACTCGGGCAAAGGGGTATTGCGTGAGTTTTTCTAAGATGACGGCTGTTGCCTCCGGGTTGAATCCCAACTCCACGCCGAGTTGAATCTCAATGAGTCCGGCAAAGCGTTCTTGCAGTCGTGCTCCTTCTTGGAAGTAGTAGGTAAACTCTTCGTCACCCAGCCAGCTTGGCGGATAATAATCAATTCCGGTTTCCAGATGTTCGAGAAAAACAATACGTGCCAAGCCTTTTTGCACGGCTTGTTCGACATACTCCTCCATTTCACCGGTGGCATGATTGCACAGACGGGTGTGGACATGACCGTCTTCATGGATGTTGATCAGTGGCGATTCAGAATGATTGAGTGTAGGGGACATGAGTGGGCATCAGGCATTTCCACGGGGGAAAAAGTGGATGACCCCATCGATATCCGAGGTATCACAGATATCGCCCAGTCCCATATCGAGATCGATAAAGTCATCCACCCCGTTCATTTCCAGGGAAAAGATAGGGCCGTCCGGCAGGTGGTAGATGAGGGTATTGACTTTGCTCAAGTCAATCGGATTGGAAAAAAGCTTTCTCATGGAATTCTCTTTACAGTTAAGGTGAAAATCGGTCTTTATACTTAGCCGGTTTACTGGGGAAAAGATACAAAATTTATGCCTTCCCTCCTCATTTCCCCATGTTGAGCACAGATGTTTTTACATATGAACGGTGATAAAGTCGTCTTCTGCTGCTGTTGAGATTAAATGATAAATCATCTCGTTTTGTCTTAAGGTTTGACAGTGGCAGAGTGCATGGTAAAGTATCGCCTTCTTGCCTCAGTTTTAGGGAGGTACGGTTTTTTTTTCAACACCGCATGAGGTTTTCCATGGCGATTAACAAATACATTGATAACGATTCAGATTTTATCAAGTGTACAGACAAGAACCCAACGAATATTCTTCCTGAAAAACTTACCCTTGATTCGTCTCTGCAGTTTGAGTGTCATCCTGGAGTCAGCTGTTTCACCGCCTGTTGCCATAACATTAAAATTATCCTCACACCGTACGACATCCTGGTGCTCCGCAAGCGTTTGGGCCTGACGGCCCATGAATTTATCTCCGTGTACACAGAACCGACCTACCTGGAGAAAACGGATATGCCCGGTGTACAGATTAAGTTGGTCGGGGAGAAAAACGGCTGTCCTTTTGTGACGCCTGAAGGGTGTACCGTTTATTCCGATCGACCCTCTGCCTGCAGGTATTATCCGGTTGGCATGGCTGATTTTCATGAAGGCGGGACCGATGATGCGCTTGAGGAAAAATTCTTCTTTCTTGTGAAAGAACCCCACTGCAAAGGCCATGAAGAACCTAAACAATGGACCATTGGTGAGTGGCGTGCTGATCAGGGTGTTGATGTGCGCGATGAGATGAACAGGGAATGGTTGCGGCTGGTCATGCGCCGTAAGTCTTTTGGCTTGCAGGCAACCTTGAGTGAAGCAGCGAAACGGATGTTTTTCATGGCCTCCACGGATCTTGACACGTTTCGTACGTTTATTTTTGAAAGTTCTTTCCTTGATACCTATGAAGTAGAGAGCGATACCCTGGCTAAGATCAAGGAGGACGATGTTGAGCTTATGCTGTTTTCATTCAAATATCTGGCCAACACCCTGTTTGGTGCGCCTGGAATGAATATCAGAAAAGAGAAGATTGAAGCCAAGGTTGAGGAGATCAAAAAACGACAGGACGAAGCGTTGCTTGAGGCAGAGCGGGAGTACGAAGAGCTTAAAGCTGAGCGCGACCGAATGCTTAAGGAGAGGGAAGCAGAAGAAAACAGATCATGATACGTTGCTGACGATCCCATTTGTCGTGTGTCAAGAGAGGCTGACTTCAGCCTCTCTTTTTTTTAAGTGTAAGCTGTGGAAGACAAGATAAGAAAAGCCCTGCCGGGTTTCCGGCAGGGCTTCTTTTTTCAGGGTAAATGTCCGAAGACAGTCTGTTTATTCGCTCTCAAGTGCCTTGGCCCAGCCCTTCAGGAGCTTCCATGCCTTATCAACGTCTTTTTGCGACTGCTCCATCAACTCATCCGCCATGGCCGGATTAGACAGCTTCAGCATCCGGTAGCGGTTTTCGTTCAGGGCGTAGTCGGCAAAGCTGATGGTCGGTTCCTTGGAATCGATGATCATCGGGTTTTTGCCTTCAGCCTCGAGCTCCGGGTTGTAGCGGAACAATGACCAGTGGCCGCACTCAACAGCCTTCTTCTGCTGCTCCAGACCCATGGCCATATTAATACCATGATTGATGCAGTGTGAGTAGGCAATGATGAGAGATGGTCCGTTGAAGGCCTCAGCTTCCTGGATAGCCTTAATGGCCTGCTGAGGATTAGCGCCGATGGCGATTCTGGCCACGTACACGGTGCCGAAGGTGGAGAAGATCAACCCCATGTTTTTCTTGGGCATGTTCTTGCCGCCGGCAGCAAACTGGGCTACAGCCGCACGTGGTGTTGATTTTGACATCTGACCACCTGTGTTGGAGTAGACCTCGGTATCCAGAACCAGGATGTTGACATTTTTGCCTGTGGCCAAGACATGATCAACACCGCCGTAGCCGATGTCATACGCCCAGCCATCACCGCCGATGATCCAGACGGATTTTTGCACCAGGTAATCGGCAACATGGTAGAGACGTTTGGCAATGACATCCTTCTTGCCGTCGAGAGCGGCTTTCAGCTCTGCTACCCGTGCACGCTGCGCTTCAATTTCAGCCTGAGTTTTTTGCGGGGCGCTGACCAGGGCGTCGGCCAGCTTCTTGTCGACCATACCTTGCTTAACAGCCTCTTCCAGCAGTTCAGTTGCCTGACTGGCCAATTTATCGACAGCCTGACGCATGCCCAGGCCGTGTTCCGCATTATCCTCAAACAAGGAGTTTGACCAGGCCGGCCCACGTCCATCAGCACGTGTACAGTACGGAGTGGTGGGAAGGTTGCCGGAGTAAATAGAGGAACAACCCGTGGCGTTGGAGGCAAGCATGCGATCCCCGATTAATTGGGTAACCAGTTTAATGTAGGGAGTTTCACCACAACCTGCACAGGCACCGGAGAACTCGAACAGGGGTCGTTTGAACTGACTGCCCTTGATGGTGCCGATGTTGATCAGGCTTTCATCGACTTCCGGCAGGGCAAGGAACGTCTTCCAGTTTTTCTGGGACTCCTGCTTGACCTCTTCAGAGTTCATAGCCATGTGGAGTGCACGGATTTCGGTCCTTTTGCCTTCAGCATCCTTCTTTCGTCCGGGACAGACGGTGACACACAGGGTACAGCCGCAACAGTCTTGGGTGGACACCTGGATGGTAAACTTCATGTCTTTGAATTCTTTACCGATGGCATCAACAGTCTTAAAAGATGCATCAGCACCGGCTGCAGCCAGGGCTTCCGGAGTTGCAACTTTCATACGGATGCAGGCATGTGGACAAACCAGGGAGCATCGACCACACTGGATGCACGACTCAGGATCCCAGCAGGAGACCTGCACGGCGATGTTGCGTTTCTCCCACTGCGTAGTGGCTGTGGGCCAGCGGCCGTCGTTCGGGAATTGAGAAACCGGAATATCCTCTCCGTGTCCGGCCATCATCTTGGCTGTCACGGTTTTAACAAATTCCGGAGCTTCTTCGGGAACTGTCGGGGGCATCTCGTGGCCGCTGATTTTCTTCGGTACTTTGACCTCAACGATGTTTTCGATCGCACCATCAACTGCGCTGTAGTTCATGTTGACGACCTTATCGCCCTTGATGCCATAGGTTTTCTTGATGGCATTTTTGATGGACGTGATCGCCTCATCTTTACTGATGATATCAGAGATAACGAAAAAGGCCGTCTGCATGATCATGTTGATACGGGCACCGAGACCAAGCGCCATGGCCAGCTTGACCGCATCGATGATGTAGAACTTGATCTTCTTCTCAATCAGCTGTCGTTGCACATTAGCCGGCAGGTGATCCCAGATCTCATCTTTACTGAAGTTGGTGGTGAGCAGAAAGGTACCGCCTGAATCAAGGTTGGCCAGCATGTCATAAGTGTCGAGGAAGGCCGGGTTGTGACAGGCTACGAAGTTAGCCTTGTTGATCAGATAGGGAGCAACAATCTGGTTTTTCCCGAAACGCAGGTGCGAAACAGTCATGGAACCAGACTTTTTGGAGTCGTAGACAAAGTAGCCTTGTGCTGAGTTGTCAGTTTCTTCACCAATAATTTTGATGGTGTTTTTGTTGGCACCAACCGTACCGTCAGAACCTAAACCGTAGAACAGAGCGCGGAAAACGTCTTTGCCTTCAATATTATAGGACTTGTCATATGTGAGGCTGGTAAAGGTGATATCGTCGTTCGGTCCGACACAGAATTTTTTCTTTGGCGCAAAGGAGGCCATGTTGTCAAATACAGCCTTGACCATTGCCGGGGTGAACTCGGCAGAACCCAGGCCGTAACGGCCATTGAGGATCAGGGGTACGAACATGGTCGGGTTGGCTTCAGCAGCCTCGCTGACAGCGGCACGGACATCAAGGTAAAGCGGGTCGCCGTTGGCACCTGGTTCCTTGGTGCGGTCGAGCACGGTGATACGCTCAACGGTCGACGGCAGGGCATTGACCATTGCTTTCGGATCAAAGGGGCGATACAGACGAACGATAACAAGGCCGACCCTGCTTCCCTCGGCAACCAAATGCTCAACAGTGGAGGCTACGGTCAGAGCACCAGAGCCCATGACAACGATGACATCGGTAGCATCCGGAGCACCGATATAGTCAAACAGATGATACTGACGGCCTGTCAGTGCAGCGAACTTGTCCATGTTTGCCTGAACAATACCCGGTACCGCATCGTAGAATTTATTGACAGTTTCACGGCCGATGAAATAAACATCCGGGTTTTGAGCGGTTCCGCCGATGGTCGGATTATCCGGTGTAAGAGCACGTTCCCGATGTTTGATGATCAGATCCTCATCAATCATGGCGGTCATGTCATCATTGGTCAGCTGCTCAATTTTCATGACCTCGTGAGAGGTGCGGAAGCCGTCGAAAAAGTGCAGAAAAGGGATACTGGACTGCAGGGTTGAGGCCGTTGCAATGAGGGCCATATCCTGGGCCTCCTGGACATCCTGAGAGGCGAGCAGGGCCCAGCCGGTCTGACGAACGGCCATGACATCACCATGGTCGCCGAAAATGGACAGACCCTGACAGGCGATGGAACGGGCTGTGACATGGAAAACTGTGGGCAGCAGTTCGCCGGCGATCTTATACATGTTGGGGATCAGGAGGAGGAGACCCTGGGAGGCGGTGAAGGTGGTACACAGTGCACCGGCACCGAGGGAACCGTGGATGGATCCTGCCACACCGGCCTCAGATTGCATCTGAGAGATGACCGGAATAGAACCCCAGATATTTTCTTGTTTGGCATTTGCCTTGGCATCGGCTTCGGCCGCCATCGGAGAAGATGGCGTAATGGGATAGATTGTTATGACTTCACTTGTGGCATATGCGACATGCGTACACGCCTGGTTTCCGTCAATGGTGACCATTTTTCGCGACATAAGATCATTCTCCTTACACGGTGGTTGATATCTGCCGACAGGCGGCTGGCTGTCGGCAAACGGTTAACAATGAACGCGATGAATAAAAAGGTTCCGGAGAACCTTTGCAAACCCAAAACATCCTGTTCAGATTTGCGGCGTTTTAGACCTTTTGGGGAAAGGGGTAAGCGGCATATGTGGTTCCGGTCAGGCCCAGGCGGATAATCGGCTCTCTGCAGACTTGCCGACGACTCCGGCAGATCGGTATTTCTCACCCGTATTTAATAGTTATTTCACCCGACTGGTGCAATTTATGCCATGATACGCCTTGCAAAACAACAGGTGTAACCAGATGTTCATGGTGTTACTGAATCGAGATTCAGCGTCACGATAAACCAAAAAACAGCATTATGCAATGTTAAAGCGTGGTTGAAAAATCGATACAGCGACAGCGAGTTGTTGTGATTTGTCGGTGCAAAGGCAGCTGAGCAGCGGGGCGGCAGATGAGAGGGCGGAAACAGCGCTTCGGGACAAGATAAAACAGGAGGGAGACGCTGTTGTTCGGTCTCCGTAAAAGCAGGAGTTTAGAGCCTGTTACTCATCGGTCTCGATGAGAAAATCTTTTATTTTTTCGTACAATGATTCGGGGATTTCCGTACTGAACATAAACTGCTCAGCCTCTTCACCAGTGATACTTGCCTTGATGTCCGCAGGCAACGAACGCAGGAAGGCTACTTTGGCTGGATCCGGTCTCTTTTTTTGTTCTGTCATATGTCTCCTTTTGTACGCGTACCAACCTGATTTCAAGGAAATCGAAAAGTTTTTATTCCATCCTATATAAGGAACCAATGCTTGAGAAACAAGGATATTTGGTATTTTTTTTACTCTTTTGCGCTGAAAGTGGTACAGGTAAGCTGGTTTTAAAGAGGTGCAGACGGTTCCATTTCCAGTAGCTCCTTATTCTTTTCAGCATTTTAAATCTACCCGGACGTCAATATGGTTGAACGATATTCTCCAGATGACCGAAAAATTTTGCAGGCTCTGCGAATACAGCTTGATGAGGACGAGAGCAGCCATTTCAGTGGACTTGCCTGTTTGAGTGGCCAGGCTGTCCGACGGGTTCAGGAAAAACTGGCTGATTATCGGCAACCCTTTGCTCAGGATGCCGATCGAATCCTTCACTCCAGGGCCTACGCCCGGTACATCGACAAAACCCAGGTCTTTTCCCTGGTTGACAACGATCATATTACCCATCGGGCACTGCATGTGCAGATGGTTTCTCGTGTGGCCCGGACCGTTGGCCGGTTTCTGGGGCTTAATGAGGACCTGATCGAGGCCATTGCCCTTGGGCACGATATCGGTCATCCGCCGTTCGGCCACGAGGGCGAGCGTATTCTTACAAAACTCTGTCAGCAGCATGGACTGTGCTCATTTCAGCACAATATTCAATCGGTTCAATTTCTGGATCGATTTGAACGCGACGGTGCCGGGTGGAACCTTACCCTTCAGGTCATGGATGGCATACTCTGTCACGATGGAGAGGTCCATGGTCAACATCTTGAGCCACTGCGGGAGAAGGATTTTGCTGCTCATGATATGGAACTGGCCGCCAAGATGGAACATCCGGAATTGGCCCTGGTTCCAATGACTTTAGAAGGTTGTATGGTTCGCCTGGCCGATACTGTTGCGTATATAGGCCGTGATATTGAAGATGCCATTGAGCTTGGTCTGGTGCATCGTCACGACTTGCCGAAAACCTGTACATCTGTTCTTGGTTCGAGTAACGGCACCATTGTTTATACATTGACCACTGATCTGTTACTCAACAGCCTGCACGTGAAAGATGCCATGAAAGAAGACACGGATAACGATCACATCGGCTTCAGCCGGGAGGTGGGAGCAGCCCTTAAAGAGTTGAAGACCTTCAACTATCAGCGGATTTATACCAATCCGGCCTTTAAACCTGATTTTGTTAAAATCCAGCGTTGTTATGAGCAGTTGTTTGATTATTACCTTGATCAGCTGCACAGGGCTGAACAGGGAGGGGCTGATCGTGATTTTCTTCGTTCGATGTCGCCGGTGTATATGGCAGCGCACAACCCGGCAAGCATGGTTCGTGATTATCTGGCCGGTATGACGGACGCCTTTTTTCTGCGCCAGGCTGCTGCCATCGGCTGTGAGGTCCCGGAACGGACATGTTAACCAGAGCACGGCATTTTTTACCGGGGGAAAGGGCTCGGATGATTCTGATTGCCGCCTTTATTGGGGTTATGTCAGGTGTGGCTATCATCGTCTTCCGAGAGGCTGTGGATCTGGTGCACAGGGTGATCTTTGTCTGGGGATATGAAGTTTTGCGTATTGGTGAAGGAGGGTGGCGACGAATGCTGCTGCCGATTCTGCCCATGACCGGCGCGGTACTGCTGATTCCTCTTTCTTTGGCTTTTCCGGGCAAGGTGAATGGCTATGGTTTCACCAATTTTCTCCGCCGGGTCAATTTGGAAAATGGTGTCATTCGTGCCCGCAACATCTTTATCAAGATTGTTGCCACTGCCTTGACCATCGGATCGGGGAACTCAGCCGGTGTTGAAGGCCCGATTGCTCAAATCGGCGGTGCGTTGGGCTCTCAGGTCGGTCAGCGGTTTCGGGTTTCAGGCAAACGGATGAAAATCTACATTGCAGCCGGTTGCGCCGGTGGTATTGCCGGCATCTTCAACGCCCCCTTGGCCGGGGTGTTTTTTGCCGCTGAAATTGTTCTGCTCGGGACGTATGAGATCTCCTCTTTTTCTGCCCTGGTCATTGCTTCAGCCTTGTCCACTGTGGTTTCCCGGGCCTATTACGGGGCGGTTCCAGCCTTTCCCATTCCGGATTATACGATTGTCAACGCCTTTGTTGAGATCCCGCTGTACACGCTGATGGCTCTGATAGTCGGTATAACCGCGGTTTTACACATCCGTTTTTTTTATTTGATTCGAGACCGCTTTGGGCAGATGAAACTACATCCCCAGCTGAAGCCGATTTTAGGTGCTCTGCTGGTCGGATGCATTGGTATTCTGTTTCCTCAGGTTATGGGAAATGGTTACGAGTACATTGCCAGGGCTCTTGTCGGAGACACCCTGGTCTGGCGGATGATGCTCCTGGTCTTTCTTAAGTCGCTGGCCACTGCCGTCACGTTGGGATCCGGAGGTGCCGGTGGTCTGTTCGCCCCGGCGTTGTTCATCGGTGCGGTGCTTGGCGGTTCGTTTGGCGGGATTGTCCATCACCTTCTTCCGGCCCATACAGCTCCTGCCGGAGCCTATGCCACAGTCGGTATCGGTGCGTTTCTCGCCGCCACCACCCATGCGCCGTTGACTGCTATTTTTTTCCTGTTTGAGATGACAGGGAATTACATGATCATTGTTCCGGTAATGCTGACTGCTGTACTGGGTACCATGACCTCTTCCTGGCTGTATGCGGATTCCATTGATACCGTTGATTTCACGAGAGACGGCATCAATATTCATGAGGGCCGTGAGGTGGCGATCATGAAGTCGATCCGGGTCGGCAAAGTGATCACCGAAGATGTCGATTTTATCAGTGAAAATGCTAATATCAACCATCTGCTGGAACTGTTTCGGATTGCCCGTAACAACTTCTACTTCCCGGTGGTCAATCAGAAGGGACTTATGGTTGGGGTGGTGTCCATGCAGGACGTGAAGACCGTGCTGCATAACGAGGAAGAGCGGGTGTGTCATCTGGTCGGTGCCATCTGTACCAGAGAGGTGATCATGCTGACACCGGATGATACCTGCTTTGAAGCCATGCAACTGTTTGACATCAAAGGTATTGAAGAGATACCGGTGGTGGAATCCCATGAGGAGCCCTGGGTTTTGGGCATGCTCAAACGTCAGGACGTCATAGCCGCCTACAACCATGAGATGTTGAAGCGTGGTATCAACGAGCGGGCTGAAAATATCAAAATGCTCTGTTCAATGGATTAGAATGAAGATTACGTTATCCTCCTTCGGATTTAAACATCAGTACCTTGCGGCTGACCTGGTGTGGGATGTCCGCTTTCTTCCCAACCCGTTCTGGGATCCGGTACTTCGTCCTCTCAACGGTCTGCAATCGGACGTTGCGCATTATGTGCTTGAGAGCGATCCCGGGAAGCGGTTTCTTGCCCTGGTTGAACCGCTTTTTCTCTTTCTGGTGGATGCGTACACTGACCAGGAACGGCCGGCGCTGACAGTGGCTATAGGATGTACCGGTGGTAAACACCGCTCAGTGGCAGTGGTGGAGCATCTCTCCGCCTTTCTCCGGGCTCATGACCGATATCCCGAGGTCTTTCATCGTGATATTGATAAGGAATAGGATGCGCAGTGCGTACACGCAACGTATAGTATAACGTGTCATCGAAACTACAAATCCACTGATGGAGGAGTCCATGAAAGAAGTTCTGAAAAATTTTATGTATGCCGGTATCGGCGCCGCCTTTATGACAAAGGAAAAAATCGAGGAGCTGAAGAGTGAGCTGATTGCCAAGGGCAAGATGTCGCAGGAAGAGGGGAGGCAGTTTGTCGATGATCTTCTGCGGAAATCGGAAAAGGCCAAGGACCAGTTGGATCTTTGGATCACGAAACGGGTGGAAGACAGGGTGAAGCAATTGAATCTGGTCACCAAGGATGAGATGGCCGAGTTACAGCGTAAGATCGAGGAACTGCAGGTGGCTATCAACAAGGACAAGGCCGAGTAACTCCTGTGATGTTCAGCATCAGAAAACTCGGGGCTGTCGGTCGGACGTATCGACACCTGAACCGATATCATCGTATTCTCCGGGTACTGTTCAAATACGGGTTCAATGACCTGATCGATCGGTTGCATATTGATCAGTATCTGGAATCAGGGTTACAGATGATCAATCGTAAACCGAGGCAGCAGGTCTCGCGGCTGTCTCGGCCTGAGCGGTTGCGGCTGGTGTTCGAAGAACTGGGGCCGACCTTTATCAAGCTCGGCCAGTTGCTGTCGACCCGTCCGGACCTGATTCCTGCTGATTTTCTCGGTGAACTGGCTAAACTCCAGGATGACATCCCACCGTTCAGTCTGGAAGAGGTGCGGGATATCCTGAGAGAAGAGCTCGGCCGCTATCCGGAAGAGATTTTTCTGTATTTTGATATCGAACCTCTTGCCGCAGCCTCCATAGGTCAGGTCCATCGGGCTGTCCTGGAGAGTGGAGCTGAAGTGGTGGTAAAGGTCCAGCGGCCGGGCATCGAGAATGTGATTGCTGTTGATCTCGAGATCCTGGCGCATATTGCCGAACTTATGGAGAAACATCTGGAAGAGGCGCAGGGGCATCAGCCCATGGCGATTGTCCATGAGTTTGCCCGCAGTCTCAGCAGGGAAATCGATTTTTCGATAGAACTGGCCAACATCCAGCGCTTCACCCGTCAGTTTGAAGATAACCCCACTATCCACGTTCCGTTTGTTTATCCGGAACTCAGCACCGACCGGGTGCTGGTCATGGAATATATTCTCGGGATAAAATCGTCCAGGATTGAGATACTGCGTGAACAGGGCTATGATTTAGCCCTGATCGCCGAGCGGGGCGCCAATCTGATGATGGAACAGATCTTTGTGCATGGTTTCTTTCACGCTGATCCCCATCCCGGGAATGTTTTCGTGTTGCCGGACAATGTGGTGTGCTTCATTGATTTCGGACAAATGGGACGGCTCTCGATGAGGGATCGTGAGGACTTTACCGATCTGGTTCTGGACCTGGTGACCGGGAATGAAGAGCGGATCGTTGACGGCGTTCTGAAGGTGACGGTTCAGCTGGGCGAGATAGATCGGGAAAATCTGACCAGAGATCTGGCGGGTATGATGGATCTGTACCTGTATCGGCCATTGGCTGAGCTGGAGGCCGCGAAGATTTTACAGGATCTGCTGGATCTGGTGTCACGGCACAAGCTCTCTTTTAAGCCCAGTCTTTACCAGATGATGAAGGCCTTGAGCACTGTGGAGGGACTTGGTTTGATGCTGAATCCAAGGCTGGAACTGATCCGCTTGGCTCAACCTTTTATGCGGAAAATCCGTTTAGGCCGGTTGCAGCCCGATCGCCTTGCCACAGAACTTTCACTCACCGGTTTAAGTTATCTGCAGCTGTTACGTAACCTGCCCGGAGAACTGGACACGATCCTTACCCGGTTGCGCAGCGGTCAACTGAGCCTGTCACTGGAGCAGAGGGATGTGCGGTCTCTCAATAAGGTTCTGGACAGGGCGGCCAGCCGCCTTGCCTGTGCCGTTGTGCTCGCTGCTTTGATTGTCGGCAGTGCTCTGCTTATCCTCTCCGATATCCCTCCACACTGGCGGAACATCCCGGTCATCGGCCTGATAGGACTGTTGGTGGCCGCTCTCATAGGGTTTTTTCTGCTGCTTTCCATCATCCGGCACGGACGGCGATAGTCCTGTCATCTCACCATTTTTTCAGGTGCGGCAACCCGGCAGGCCTGAAGAAAGTCCTTTTTTCGGTGCAGGTCGATCAGATCCGAAAGAGACAGAGAACAGTCAACACAGCGTAGAGCAGCAGCCAGAGGCCTATGGCCCAGAGCACAACAGAGCGAGGGCGTGGAGCCGATGGAAGCCAGAATAGAAGCACAATCGGCAGCATCGGCACCAGCACACCGGCAACAAAAGGGTCAAGGAAGCGAAGAAGTTCCTGCAGTCCCAGAAAGAACCAGGGGCCGGCAATGAACAGGAGGCCGTGACGATAGGGTTCCATGGGAGCCGGGATCGTAACGGATATGAGCAGGGTCATTGTTATCAGCAGGAGATGATTGCGCCAGCGTGCGGTATAGCGTCGGAGGTGAGGCCAGGCTGCGACCCCGCCGAGAACTACCAGGCCAATGACGTGGTGGGCATAAACTTTACGTAAGCCACTGTTGGCCAGATCAAAAAAGAAGTTGTTCAGGTGTGCACCGATCAGGGGTACTGCCAGACAGATATGTTCAGCTATCGCCCCTGCCGCCTCGCCGGTGGCATCCCCCCGGAGCACATACCCGGTGAACAGCAGCAGGACAGCAGCGGGAACAGTGGTGCAAAGACGTATCCAGGCGCCTCTTTGCAACACCATGTCCTGGTTGCGGAGTTCAACAACCACATGCCCCAGCAGAATCAGGAAAAATGCCTGGCTGGAATAGTAGTGCAGGCCTCGCCAGAACGAGCCGTAGGGGGCAAGGAGTTCAATGGAGCTGGTTGTATGAAACGGGGCGGCGACATCGTATTGCAGGGCAATAACGATGCCTGAAAGGATGGAAAGAAAGAGGCTGATCAGAGAGCCCCCTCCCCAGCGATAGGCAAGCAGCCGGCGCAGAGGCGGCACGGCGGACCATTGCATCTTTGGCCGCTGCATCAGAGATGGACCACATAGGCGGTCACCTTTCCTTCCCCGTCTTCTTTGACAGTGACCTCATACTGCGGCAGGTTTTTTTGTGCCGGACCGGAAATGCGCATGCCGTCAGGGGTGAAACGACTCTGGTGACAGGGGCACTCGATGATCTGTTTGTCCTCCTGAAAGTTGAGTCGGCAGCCAAGATGGGTACAGACACGAGAGACCGCGGAGAGACGATCAGTGCCGGCAAAGAGGAAGAAGTCTTGACCGGCATGGGCTCCGCTTAAGGGTAACGGTGTCGGCACCTCCACCAAACGAGGTTTGGGCGGTATCCGGTGGCCGACGAAGCGAAGGAGGGGGTAGAGGAAAACAGTGGCAGCCAGTGCTGTTCCCCACTGGAGCCAACGTGTTAAAAAAGTCCGTCTGCTCTGCTGTTGAGGTGTCTTTTTGTTCGGCCGAACAGTTGAATCGTGCATCAGATAAATTTGTTTTGCAATGCCTGTTCCACATGTTTCGGAACAAGACCGGTGATCTTGCCCTGACATCTGGCAGCATTTTTTATACCGCTTGAGCTGATATAGATCCAGCGAAACCCGGTCATAAAAAAGACGGTTTCCACGGATCGCTCCAGCCGGCGGTTCATCAGTGCCAGCTGAAATTCATAGTCAAAGTCTGAGACAGCCCGCAGTCCTCTGATGATAACCTCTGCATTCTGCTGCCTGGCATAGTCCACGATGAGACCTTCTGTGTAGCCGACAGTGATCCGATCGGAGTGTTTAAAACACTCCTGAATCATGGCACAGCGTTCTTCCAGTGAAAACAGGGGGGTTTTCTGTATATTGATGGCAATGGTGACTATAATACGGTCGAAGAGCTGCAGGCCCCGTTCGATGATATCAAGATGACCGTTGGTGATGGGATCAAAGGTGCCGGGATACAGGGCAACCCGTGGTTGTGGTGGCTGCCTCTCGATTATGGATGTGTCTGGTATATCATGCATGGCAGTGTTTTGCTGTCGAGCGGAATTCATAGAACCACAGCCCGGTTGCTCCATATTGACGTTGATCAATGGGGTGTAAGCTTGTTAAGCCTGCGGCAGGTATGTTAACCCGTCGATCCTCCTCGACAACGATCAGCGCTTCTTCGGCCAGGATACCGGCCTTCTCAATCAGAACCAAAACCCGTTCTGCCAGCTGTTTCTGGTAAGGCGGATCCATGAAGACCAGGTTGAAGCCCGGGGAGGCTCCATAGGAATGCAGCGTGCCGAGGTGAGGGGTTGTTGCCAGGTTCAGCATGACAAAGGCAGCCTGGGGATGGGTAATGGATATCCTCAGGTTGGTCTCTATCAGGCGACCTGTCTCAATTGACTTGTCGACGAAGACAGCTGCAGCTGCACCACGGCTCAATGCCTCAATACCCAGGGCACCAGTACCGGCAAAAAGATCAAGCACTCTGCTGTTGACAACCCGTTCACCGATGAGGCTGAACATGGCCTCGCGCACCTGATCACTGGTCGGTCGAATCAGGTTGGAGCGGGGGGAGTGTAGTTTACGGCCTTTGGCACTGCCACCGGTAATACGCATGGCTTTCCACGGGTGGTTGTTGGCGTTAGAGTTGGGATTTGTTCGTCTCGGCGGCGGCAGGTTGTTTCTTTCTGCCCGCTCTTGCCCTTACTGCCAGAATCGGACCGGAGATCATATACAGGAAAGAGGCTCCAAACAGAGTGATAGGTGGTTCGCTGGCCAGCAGGATCAGAAGCAGGAGCAGACCGACAATAAGTTGAAAACGTTTTTCTCTGGAAATTTCCAGATGTTTGAAGCTCAAATATCTGTGGGTGGACACCATCAGATACGAAAGTACATAGACCATGGCGAGCAGGGTGATATGTTGCACCGTGTCGGTGGTCTTAAAGACGTGTGTACTGAACATGACCGAGGT
This sequence comes from Desulfobulbus oligotrophicus, assembly GCF_016446285.1. NCBI lineage: Bacteria > Pseudomonadati > Thermodesulfobacteriota > Desulfobulbia > Desulfobulbales > Desulfobulbaceae > Desulfobulbus > Desulfobulbus oligotrophicus. The sequence goes on along the minus strand of NZ_CP054140.1, from coordinate 94,753 downwards.
GGCAATCATCCCGGCGGCTGCCGGACAGGGAAGACCGGTAAAATCATGGCTTGGACTGGCCACGGTTTGTGAGTTGAAGCGGGCCAGGCGGAGGGCGGTGGCAGCAACATAGAGGAACGCGGCCAGCCAACCGTAACGGCCATAGGGCGTCAGAGCCCAGAGATAGGCAAGTACACCTGGAGCAACACCGAAAGAAACCATGTCACACAGAGAATCAAGTTCCATGCCAAAGGTCGAAGTCGACCGGGTCATTCGGGCAACTCGACCGTCGAGGCCGTCAAAGACTCCTGCCACCAGTATGGCCACAGCAGCAGCGAAAAAATGTCCGTTAAACGAAGCGATAATAGAGTAAAAACCGCTGAACAGGCTACAGATGGTGAGCATGCAGGGGAGGACTGAAAAACGATTTGCGTGTTGTTCCACGGGTAATGGCTGTTCCATGAAGGTTTCTGTAAAGGGAGTCGATCCGGTGTTAAAAAAGCGTGGTTGCTGTACCCCCAGTGTCTGCGCGTCGAGGATGACACTCTGAGGGCAAGGCGTTAAGGTCTACCAGAATACGATATATCGGTCAGTTAGGCAACAGATTCTTCCTGGTTTATCTGAGCCGGTGGAGCAAGGTGGCCGAGTATTGATTCACCGGCCCGCACTGTTTCACCCACTTTGACCTGTACTCTGGTTGGCAGCGGCAGGTAGAGATCAACCCTGGATCCAAAGCGAATCAGACCGAAGCGTTCACCTGCGGTGACCTGATCCCCTTCTTCGGCACGGCAGACAATGCGGCGGGCGATCAGGCCTGCGATCTGGACCACTGTATACCGGTGACCGGTGGGAGTGGCTAGGGTAAGTGCACAGAATTCGTTGTGGAGCACAGCCTTGTCCTTGTCAGCGGCGTAAAATTTTCCTGGTGACAGGATGACCTCTTCCACTGTTCCGGCAAGAGGAATACGGTTGACATGAACATTGAACACATTCATAAAGATGGAGATTTTCTGCACACGCTTCTGGAGAAAACGGTTGTCTTCAACCTCTTCGACAACGATCACCTTACCGTCTGCAGGGCAAAGCACGGCATGCGGATCCGCAGGGAGAACTCTGACCGGATCACGAAAAAAATACGTAACAAAGACAGTGAGCACTAATCCCAAGAGGGCCAGCGGCATCAGGTCAAGAATGGCGAAAATCAAAGTAGCAAAGCCACTCAGCACAATAAAGGGATAGCCCTCAACAGCCAGGGGAAGTTCAGTTTTTTGCATAAGGAGTCTGGAGGAAGCGCATGATTGGGTAAACAGTCTGTTTTTATGATTATTTTTTTGGAGCCCGCGCCATGGCGACCTTGCCGGTGCGAACAATCTCTTTTATGCCGAGAGGGCGCAGAATATCGATCACCGCCCTGATCTTGGAGTCGGAGCCGGTGATCTCCAGGGCATACGAGTTGGGACTGACGTCAACCACCTTGCCCCGAAAGATGTCGATAATGCGTAACACCTCGGCCCGGGTGTCGGCCTCGGCCCGAACTCGGATAAGAGCCATTTCACGCTCAACAAACTCTCCCTCCCCGACATCCAGCACCGTAACAACATCGATCAGCTTGTGCAGTTGCTTTGTAATCTGCTCGATAATGGCGGCATCACCGGTCGTGACCACGGTCAGACACGAAATTTGCGGGTCAAAGGTTTCAGCGACACAGAGACTTTCAATGTTAAAACCGCGGCCACTGAAGAGGCCGGTTACCCGGGACAGCGCGCCGGGCCGGTTACGTAGCAAAACAGTCAGCGTATGTTTCATAATGTATTGTCCTGTTCAACGGGGTTGGTTGGGAAGCCGGTCGGAGCTCATGGCCGGACAGATTTCAGACCAAGAGCATTTCTGTGGTGGCTTTACCTGCCGGCACCATTGGAAACACCCCTTCTTCACGGGCAATGGAAAAGTCCATGATAACCACATTGTTGGTCGCCAGAGCCTCCCTGATGACCGGTTCCACCTCAGCCCTGGTCGTCGCGCGTAAGCCGACAGCACCGTAGGCCTGAGCCAGGGCGACAAAATCCGGCGTGAACTCCATCACTGTTGAGGCATAATGGCGATTATAGAAAAGTTCCTGCCACTGTCGCACCATACCAAGATAGTTGTTGTTGAGAATGGCTATTTTCACCGGGGCGCCGCATTCACGGGCAGTGGCCAGTTCCTGAATGTTCATCTGGATCGAGCCGTCACCGGCAATGTCAATGACCGTTGTATCAGGGAAAGCCAGCTGGGCACCGATTGCGGCCGGCAGCCCGTATCCCATGGTACCGAGTCCTCCGGAGGTCAACAGGTGTCTGGGGTGATTGAACTTATAAAACTGTGCTGCCCACATCTGATTCTGGCCGACTTCGGTGGTGATGATGGCATTGCCTCCGGTCAGTCTGTGCAGGGTTTCAACGACATACTGGGGTTTGATCACATCACCATCGTCCACATAGGTAATCGGATGCTTTGCATCCCATTCCATAACCTGTTCCACCCAGGGTTGGTGGAGGGCGATCGTCTCTTCCTGGTTAAAGTCGGTTGACTTGTCCAGCCATCCGTTTATCGCCTGCAGGGCCAGTTTGCAGTCGGCAACAAGCGGGATATCAACGCCGACGTTTTTACTGATTGAGGATGGATCAATATCAATGTGGATGATCTTGGCCTGGGGTGCAAAGGCATCAAGTCGCCCTGTGACCCGATCATCGAAACGGGAGCCTATGGCAATCAGCAGATCACTTTTCGCCACCGCCATGTTGGCAGCATAGCTGCCGTGCATACCAAGCATACCCAGTGAGAGTGGATCGGTACCTGGAAACCCTCCCAGACCCATCAGGGTCATGGTGACCGGAATGTTGAGACGGGTGGCAAACCGTTTCAACTCCTCGTGTGCACCGGAAAGAATGACACCGCCGCCGACATAGAGCACCGGGCGTTTCGCCCTGATACAGGCGTGACAGGCCTTGGCCACCTGGTTGGCATGTGGTTTGACATTGGGCTGATAGGTCTGCATCTTGATCGGTTTTTTTGCAGGGTAGGTGACCATGGAGGCCATGACATCCTTGGGCAGGTCGATCAGCACCGGTCCCGGTCTTCCTGAAGCAGCGAGATAAAAGGCTTCCCGTATTGTGGAGACCAGCTCTTCAGGATCGTACACCAGGTAGTTATGCTTTGTGCACGGCCGTGTTATCCCAACGATATCGACTTCCTGAAAGGCATCGTTGCCAATAAGAGCCCGCGGTACCTGGCCGGTCAACACCACCAGAGGAATGGAGTCACAGTAGGCAGTGGCAATGGCGGTGACGCCATTGGTGGCTCCAGGGCCGGAGGTCAAGAGAGCGACTCCGACCTTGCCGGTGGCCCTGGCAAAACCATCGGCAGCGTGAACCGCTCCCTGTTCATGGCGCACAAGGATGTGGCGAATATCGCTTTTGCACAGCTCATCGTACAGTTCAATAACCGCGCCGCCCGGATACCCGAAAATTAGCTCAACACCCTCTTCCTGAAGGCATTTGATGATAGCTTGTGTACCCTTGATCTTGCTCATGCTGTCTTCCCTGTGTTGGTAGTCGGTTTACGTCCGTTTGTCTGCAGTACCTGTTCTGTTGTCTGTATTTGATACAGTAAAGAAAAGAAACAAAAAATATAAGAGGAGCGTCGGGAGCTGTCAAGACGGAACCCGGGCATCTTTGGTTCATATGCTACAGTACCCGCCGGCAACACTGGTCAATACCGGTAAGGTGATGTGTGCTGATTATGGCTTTTTGGCAATTTCCTTTTCAAGGTGATCAACCAGCTCACCAACCAGTTTACCGGAAGGTGCCGCAGCCATTGGATGATACTTGAGCAGGGTTTTCCACTCGGCCAGTGCTGCATTGTGGTCGTTGATCCCTGTGAGCAGTACCACCCCCTTGTTAAATCGGGCCTGTTCATGCTGCGGGTCGGTCTTGAGAACCTGGTCAAAAAGTTCAATGGCTTTCTGGTGCTGTTTATTCTGGTGATACATGACACCAAGGTCAGTCATGACATTGAGGTCGCCGGGCATCAGGGTCAGTGCCTGTGTATAGGCGGCAATGGCTTTTTGTGCCTGACCGGTATCAAAGTAGGCATGTCCCAGTTCCACCCAGGCCTGATTGTTGTCAGGGTTGTCTTTTGTGGCTTGTTCGAGAGAGGCAATGGTCTCGGCAATTTCATGCTGATGTACGGCTTGCTCGGCAGCTCCGTTCAATGAGGGCATCCGGTAGATTGAGTACATCACTCCCCCGATAAAGCCGAGGATTATTGCGCCGATCACGGCGAGATATAATGTCTGTTTTTTAACGTAGCCGCTGGTATCCATCTGTGCTCCTGGGATCAGTTTTTTTCGCGTTATTCAACGACAGCAAGGTGGCGCGAGGATAGCACAAGCGGCCGGGAACCGCAATGAAAGGAGGATGATAAAAAAGGTCGATCAAACCGCCTGGTCCATCAGCACATCCAGGCAAAAACGGTATATTGTCGGGCTGCAGTGGCCGCAGATGGCTGTGTTCATAAATCGGGGACTGCGCCCCTGATTGTGAAAGACAGTTGCAATGTTTGCGCGGACAGCATCAAGGCCGTCTTTGGGCTGCATGGTGTAAAAATGGAGGGTACCGCCGGGGCGCAGGGCATATGCAGCGGCGGCAAGTAAAGCTTCTCCGCCCTGAGGCAGAGCAATGAGAATCCGATCAAAGCCCGGCGGCAAAGCCGGCAGGACTGCAGCAGCGTCGCCTTCCAGAAAACGAACACGAGACGCACATCGGTTACTCTGCTGGTTCCATACGGCATAGTTGTGGGCAATCGGATTCTTCTCGATCCCGATAACTTCAGCTGCCCTGCTGTGACAACCGATGATCAACGTGAATGGACCTGCCCCGGAACCAAGGACAGCTATTCGTTCACCACAACAGGCAAGAGCGGCAATTCGAGCCCGTTCATGAGCCAGTCGTGTGGAAAAGTAGACTTGAGCAAGGTCAAGATGCATGAGGATGCCGTTTTCCCGATGAACAGTGGTGAGTCGATTTTCACCCGCGATCACCTGGAACGGTGAGAGACGGTATTCACCACGGTATCGGCCGCTGCGTTTTGCCACCACTCGGATGGATGGGTGGAGGTCGAGAAGCACCACACCGATTGCATGTTCGTACGGGAATAATTCCGGCCGGATTACCACCACCACGATATCTCCTGTCCGATCAAAACCGGTGGGCAGAAGGGTGGGATCGATATCGACAAGATGACGTTTAAGGATCGATCGAAACGGTAGGCCTTTCATGGTGACAGGAAAAAACACGCACGGTGGGAATATCGTCGTGTCGGAGCGATGCAACCTGACTGCCGTGATGCCGGTTCGGCTGTTTCAGATGGTGTGGTACACAACGCCTGTTCTGTCCGGGTCGGTAAAAATTTATGATACCTTGTGTTTTCAGATAGTTGCGCCTGTTTGTTGCCGGAATGGAGTTATGCCTCTTTATTGTAGAGATGGTCTAAAAAGTACTGCATCTGCTGGTACCACCATGGCCAGTCATGACTGACATCCTCTCCCCAAAAATCCACCCAGGCGGGAATACGCTTGTCACGCAGTATCTGTGCGAGCTGACGGGTATCATCGAGTGCTTCGGCTTCCCAGGCTCCCTGGCCGACACAGACAATAATATCACTGCGTCGGTACCAGTTGAGATACCAGGAGTCATTCAGGTCAGAGAGATAGTGGAGCGGAGAGTTGAAGTAAATATCCGCAATGTTGCCGCTGTGGAGGCCGAATTCTGTGTGGTCCAGCCGATACAGACCGCTGAGGGCAATGGTGCCGGCAAAGAGATCCGGATGTTTGAGGAAGGTGTTGACCGCATGGTAGGCACCCATACTGCAACCGTTGGCCATCACCCGGATATCTTTCTGGCTGCAGTGTTGGCGGATGTAGGGAACCATCTCCTTAACAATGTAAGCGTCATAGGCTTCATGACGGGCATTGCGATCGGCTGGAGGTGCAGAGAAATTGTACCAGGATTCGGCATCAACACTGTCGACACAGAAGAGCTTTATCTTGCCTTCGTAGATAAAATCAGCAATGGCATCGATCATGCCCATGCCTTCATAATCGTAATAACGACCAAGCGAACAGGGAAAGACCAGAATCGGCATCCCCCAATGGCCATAGACTTTAAAAGCCATGTCCCGCTGGAGATTGGTGCTGAACCAACGGTGCTCTTCAATATGCATGGGATGTCTCCTCGTTCGTGGTCTGATGGATGAAGGTGATGATTTCCTGTAACTGAGCAAAGTCCGGTGTACGGAAAATATAGCCTATATCGCCCAGGGCGCTGGCAAAAACACCGGGAACCTGATCAATCCTGCAGATGGCGTCGTTGTACCGATCTACAATCTGCTCATGGCTGTACAGATAGGGCAGGCCATGCTTTCGGCTGGCGTAACAGCAGTGATATTTCCTTGCAAACGTGATGTCGGTCCGGTTGTGGACAAGGAGTTCGGCCCAGATACGGTAGATGTCGATATCACAGGCGTAGTTGAACATATCGGTGGTAAAGCCGCCCGGGGGGCGCATGTTGACCTCCAGGGCGGTGAACTCATCGCCACCGGTTTGAAAGAATTCGATGTGAAAGAAACGTTCCCGCACCTGAAAGGCCTGCAGGCAGCGCAACCCGGCATCTTCAAGAGCGGGTGGTATTTCACGCAACGAGTAGTAGGCGATATGGCGAGCCTCGTTGACGGTCTCCATGATACCCTGGCTGAACACGTGGGACGTTGAAAAGATGGGTTTACCGGCAGTGTCGCAGAGTCCGTCAAAGGAGACGATCGTCCCCTTGACAAAGGATTCGATGATGTACTCGTCCGGCGGTTTGACGGTAAAAAAGTGAACGAGATCACTGTCTGTATCAAGACGGAACGTATTGAGTGCACCGACTCCGGCATCCGGTTTGGCCACCACCGGATAACCTGTTTCAGCAAGGAGACGCCGGGCGTCTTCCAGGTCTTGAACCACTCGACCTGCAGCCACCGGTATCCCGGCCTCCCGGAATTTTTCCTTCATCTGCGATTTGTGCCGGATCATGCCGATGTCTGCCGACCGCACCCCAAAGATGTTAAAGTCGTCTCGCAGTCGTGCTTCGGTGGACAACCAGTATTCGTTAAGACTGTCGATCCGGTCGATCTTACCGAAGCGATGGGTGAAATGACCGCAGGCCCGGAGCAGTTCGTCGTAGTTGTCCATCCTTTCCACCCGGTAATACTCGGTGAGCGATTCGCGAACCTCAGGGAGCAGGTTGTCATACGGGGCGTCACCGATACCCAGGACATTGGCACCGGCCAACTTGAGCTGGCGGCAGAAATGATAGTATTGGGATGGAAAATGCGGTGAGAGAAAAACACAGTTCATACAGGGTAACCTATCAGCAAATTTCGTCGGGTTGTAGCTGGAATCCTGTTGGCAGATGAATCGATACAAAGTTTCTTTTTATAGTACAACGGAACCGGCGACAGAGCAATGTGTGACCATCCCCATTTTGTTATCTTTATACGTTAGTGGCAGGAATTTGTTTCCCTGTCTGTCCGGGGAATAGGGAAAGGTTCAGGGACAGGCTTGCAGGCTACCGGCAGCCTGTTATCGTCCCTGTCTGGAACCGGCAGGCCAGAAAGCGGTTGAATACAATCGCCTTGTGCTGTATCAGCACGGATGAACTTCGTTTTCCGAATCAAAGAGCAGCGGCAATTGCGGTAAAGACGGTCAGGGAATATCAAAAAGAAACCGACAGTCACCATCAGGGGCGTATTCAAGGAAGAGGATCTTTTTATTTATCAAAAGCTGCTTCATGACATAGAAACCACGTGGTTCTTTATTTGAAGGCGTTTATTTCACCAGATTATTCAGCATGACCACTGGATCCTATTTTTTGGGTGTAGCGCTGTGCAAAAAATAAATTTAAAAGACATATTGACATATCGGTAATTATAGATATGATAAAGCCATGATCAACGAAAAACAGTTAATCGAAATTTTCAAAGCACTGTCCAACGAAACGAGACTGAGTATCCTGAAATGGCTCAAAACACCGGATGAGTGCTTTCCGCCGCAAGGGGAGCATCTGGCAGACACAGTCGAACTCAAAGGAGGCGTTTGTGTCGGCAGCATACAGGAAAAGGCGGGGGTCTCTCAATCCACGGTTTCGCATTATCTGGATATCATGCTCAGGGCACGGCTGGTAACGGCTGAACGGCACGGGAAATGGACCTATTACCGTCGCAATGAAGAAACGATACAGGCGCTGATCGAGCACATTAAAATGGAGGTATAGGACGACAACGCGGTAGAACTATCTGAACAGTTATTCCAGGAGATGGACAGGGCAACCTGTTCTTTTTTTAGACATGACATATCTACAAATATCGATATGTCAATATGTAAGGAGTGTATCACATGCATTTTTCAAGTGGCATCAATCGTCCGCCGTATGAAGCAATGGATGGGTTTTTACAGGTGACTTCGGGGTGTTCCCATGCTTCGTGCAAGTTCTGCACCTTCTATAAGGATGCGCCTTTTGCAGTCTCGCCAATGGAAGAAATCGAAGAGGACATCAAGGAGATCAGAGACAGGGGGTGGAAATTTCAAAGAATTTTTCTGCAGGGAGCGGATCCCTTTATTCTGCCGTACAACAAGTTAATGCAGGTTGCCGAGCTGATTCATCAATACCTGCCGTCCGTAGAGAGCATCGGTGGGTATGCGCGTGTTGATAACGTCAGAAACAAGACCGTGGAGCAGCTGCGCCGATTAGCCGAGGTTGGTTATAGCAATTTTTACTTCGGCAATGAATCCGGTGACGACAAGCTCTTGGAAAGAATGAACAAAGGCTATAAAGCAGAGGTTGTTGTGGAACAGCTCTCCAAGCTGGATGAAGCCGGCATGAAATACATTGTCAATTTTTTAGGCGGGCTTGGCGGTTACAATTACGGCCTGAGCCATGCGAGAGAATCCGCAAAGGTCATCAATCAGCTTCATCCAACGCTGGTCTACGCCTCTGAACTGACCCTGTTCCCTGACACACCGCTTTCCAAAGACAAACAAAAAGGACTCTTTGCGGAAGCGACCGAGGTGGAACGTTTGGAAGAAATGTATGAGTTTATCCGCTGCCTGGATATCGACACCGTATTCAAGGCCGAGCATGTGACCATCCCTGTGCCGATCAGAGGAAAGCTGCCGGAGGACAAGCAAAATATGCTTGAACTCCTGCAGGAGCAAATCGACATTGCCAAAGAAGGGGGGTTGGATGGGTTCCGCAAGCGGGTCATGAGTCTATAAAGACAACACAAAAAACGCGTGCGCAAAGAGTTGCAGTCACAGCGATAGAACAGGAGAACTGATATGGAATACAATGGCACCGTGTACCGGCCACCGATGGAAGCAGAGACTTTTCTGATTCCGGTGACAGAAGGATGCACGCACAACAGTTGTCGTTTTTGTAATATGTACGAGGGTGTACGTTTTCGGACGCTGCCGCTCGCCGACATCGAGGAATTTCTCAGCAAGGCCCAAAAATACAACAAACGATTTATGGACCATTTGGAACGCGTTTATCTTGTGGGGGCGGATCCCTTTGCACTGTCCGCAGGCAAGTTGGAACCCATAATCAATCTGATTCGTACGTATTGTCCAAACGTCCGGGTGATTACGATGTATGCCGCCGTGCGGAACATCACAAGTAAGACGGATGAGTACCTGAAACAATTGGCTGATCTGGGGGTTAATGATCTCTATGTGGGCATTGAAACCGGTTCAGAAGAAGCTCTTGCCTTTCTGAACAAGGGCAATACCGCAGAAGAGGCGAAAACGCAGTGCCTAAGGCTCAATGCAGCCGGCATCCGTCATCGTGATATGCTCATGCCCGGAGCAGCAGGCAAGGGAAAGCTTTTGCAGGAAGCAGAGGAGACCGCAGAGCTGGAGAATGCCATAAAGCCGGATATGGTGATACTCACCACAATGGCGGTATTCCCCGGAACAAAACTGGAGCAGGATGTAAAGAACGGCATCTTTGAAGCGGCACCGGAATCGGAAGTATTAATGGCCCAAAAACACTTTATCGAACTGTTGGATCTTCCGGACACCTATTTATGGGCGGCGCATTCCCTTGATTCGACAAAGATTGCCGGTCTGCTGCGGGATGAGAAAGAAACCATGCTCAAACGCTTGCAGCACAGCATTGATACCATGGATGATGAAGCCTTTCGCCAAACGTTCCGCCGCGATCATCTTTAAGGCAGGAGGAACTACATGAGCCTGATTAAGGGGATTCATCATACAGCGCTGCGCTGTGTGGGTGAAGACGAAATGAACCGTACCGCATCGTTTTACTGCGATATATTGGGTATGCGCCGGGTCAGGAGCTGGGGAAACGGGCGGTATGCTGTGTGTATGATTGATACCGGCAGTGGGTTGCTGGAACTCTTTGCTGATGCTGAACCAGGGCGCAGGCCCGGGCAGGTTGATCATATTGCACTAGCCACAGATGATGTCGATGCCTGTGTAGCAGCTTGCCGTAAGCAGGGGCTTGCAGTGCTGCAGGAGTCGGGGCCGGTGTTTATTCCTTCGGAAAAGCCATATCCTGTATGTTTTGCCTTTGTGATTGGAGTTGCCGGAGAGATTATTGAATTTTTTAATGAACTTTGATTGATAGGTTCGATGAATACTAACTTATTTGCAGGAGGAACTGAGCAATGAGTAACAACGTATCATGGATATTTGAATTAACCCTGACAAAGGGTAGCTCTGATGATTTGAAGGCATTGATGCCCGAGCTGGTTGAATCAACAGCAAACGAGTCCGGTACTTTGGCGTATGAATGGACTCTGAATGAGAATCAAACGATCTGCCACATTTATGAAAGGTATACAGACTCTGATTCTGCTTTAACCCATCTGAAAACATTCAATGAAAAGTTTGCCGCCAGGCTGATGGCTCTTGGTAATGCCACCGCATTTGTTGTCTATGGCAATCCAGCAAGCAGTCTTAAAGAGGCATTGAAGGGCTTTGGCGGCACGTATATGACGCCGATCGGAGGATTTGCCCGTTAAGCTTCACTGCTCTATCAAAAAGGAAGGTGGTCTGATCGGTGTGACGGCTTTCCTTTTTTAGTCGGGCAGTATTTTGTCTGGGGCAGTGCTTTTACAAAATTTAAGGACAAATAAAAAAGCAAGCACCAGCCCCTGGAGGATTGGCGCTTGCCATGTGCTTATTTGTAAAGGATATTCACGCAAAAAGAAGTTCAGAACGTACAAATACGAGCTACACTGACCGTCAACCCGCATTTGCAAGCTGTACTCAAGCAGCTGGTGTCCTGCTTGGTTCATGTTGTCCTTTAATTTCAAGGAACTTCTGAAGCCATATGTCAGAATTACAAGGTCAGAAGAAGGAAGGCTGCGCCTGCAACCCTTGAAATTGCCTGATTGAACGAACCACACAGGACACCAGGATCATACTGTGGCTCCATCGTCATTCCGCGCGATAGTCGCGGAATCCATACAATCCAAGCTCTCCTTCTGTTTTTAATTTTTTCTCCAACTCAATGGCAGCATGGATATCTTCTCCAGATTTGTACCAAGCCGGCATATGAACAGTATATTTTGCGCTGAAGCTTTCAGTGTGTGCCTTGATTTTTATGTTCATACATACGGCGTTCCAGATTATTGGTCACCCCGGTGTAAAGCGTTCCATTTCGTTTGCTGGCTAGATGTGGAGGTGTGTTTATCTTCCATATGGTGTTCCTCTGTATTCAACTGGATTCCGCGACTACGCGCGGAATGACCCCAATCTGACTCAAACATCACCCTGTCACCCTGCAACGGTCATTCTGCGCAAGGACGCGCAGCGGCCGTAGTCGCAGAATCCATCATCCTTGATAGGCCAAATGTGGACTCCATGATAGTCGCGGAATCCATACAATCCAGGTTCTCTTTCTGTTTTTAATTTTTTCTCCAACTCAATGGCAGCATGGATATCTTCTCCAGATTTGTACCAAGCCGGCATATGAACAGTATATTTTGCGCTGAAGCTTTCAGTGTGTGCCTTGGTTTTTATGTTCATGCATACGGCGTTCCAGATTACTGGTCACTCCCGGTGGTGTAGAGCATTCCATTTCGTTTGCTGGCTAGATGTGGGGAGCGTGTTCAGCTTCCATATGGCGTTCCTGCATTCAACTGGATTCCGCGACTACGCGCGGAATGACCCCAATCTGACTCAAACATCACCCTGTCACCCTGCAACGGTCATTCTGCGCAAGGACGCGCAGCGGCCGTAGTCGCAGAATCTATCATCCTTGATAGGCCAACATGGACTCCATGACAGTCGCGGAATAACCAGGAACTTCTGAAGCCATATGGCAGAATTGCGAGGTCAGAAGAAGGAAGACTGCGCCTGCAACCCTTGAAGTTGCCTGACTGCACTAACCATACAGGACACCAGCAATAAACGACGAGCAAGGTTGCGGATTTTCTAGAGTAAAAGCCAGTCCAACCAGCACTGCAAATTGCAGCTGCATCAGACAAGATTTACAAGATCAGCAGCCTTCGGTTCACGCACCTCTTTCTTTAATAAAGGTATTATTCTCCAGTTCAAAAGAGGCTGTGCGCAATTCATCATCAGTGTTCATCACAATGGGGCCGCCCCAGGCCACAGGCTCTTTTAGCGGCGCGCCCATGAGCAGCATCAGGCGGGCGCCTTCTGCCCCGGCTTTAAAATGAACCACGTCACCATCGTCAAGCAGTACGGCCTGCTTGGCTGCAAGCTGCTCAGCGCCGGCTACCGATGTTGAGCCGGTCATAATATAAAAAAACACTGTTTCGCCGGCCCTGGTGTTTACGCTTAGGCCGGCGTTTGGCTCAAGCTCAATATCAAAGTACGAAGCCTGTACATAGTCGGCCTGCATGGCGCCGGGCGTATCTTTATAAGTGCCGGACAGTACCCGCACCACCGCGCCGTTTTCTTGCACGGCCGGAATATTTTCACTGGTCAGGTCGCGATATTTTGGCGTAGCCATTTTGTTTTTAGCCGGCAGGTTAATCCAAAGTTGCAGACCCAGCATGTGCTCGGAAGCCTGTGGCATTTCCTGGTGCATAATGCCGCTTCCGGCGGTCATCCACTGGCAGGAACCATCAACAATAACACCTTTATTGCCCAGGCTATCCTGGTGTTCCATACTACCTTTTACCAGGTAGGTAACAGTTTCTATGCCGCGGTGCGGGTGAAAAGGAAAGCCTGCGATATAATCATCCGGGTTTGTTGAATCAAAGGCATCCAGCATGAGGAAAGGGTCAAAATCTTTTACAGTGCGGTAACCGATAACCCGGACCAGATGCACGCCAGCACCGTCAATGGCGCGTTTACCTCTTACAGTTTTATGAACACTGCGCTCTTTCATCAGACCCTCCTGAGAAGATTTATAGTAGTAGTGTACCAACTACCTGCCCCATTTAGTTATGTCACTCTAACCACTTTATAGGTTAGTGACAGAAATTTGTTTCCCTGTCTATCCGGGGGCTGTTAAAGATTTTTTGGGGGCCAGGCCAGTGAGGCCAAAAGCGTCCTTCGTTGTTTTACTCGGTATCAATATACCAGTGAGAGAACCATTACAACCAACGCAAGGAGGAATGATAATGAACTGTGGCGTTATCAGGGGTTCGTTTTGTGAAGGTTTCTTCTGAGGGTTTCGAATGTAAAAGAAAAATAGAGTGCACTTGCAGCAATGTATGCATTTACAATAAAATTCCTCCATTCTGAAAAAATTCCAAACTCTCCAGAGATATTAGCATAAACTATGATGACACCTGCCGATATAAAAAAAAGGACAAGGTAGATATGCAGCTTTGTTTTCATTTCTTCCTCTTCAAAAATAAATTGCCCTGGGGCAGTATGTTGTTCATCAAGATATACAGGAGGTATCGTGACTTTTAACGTAGAGCTTACCAGCGCTACAGACTCGTCATGAAAAATGACTTAACCCTGCTCTTTACCATCCAATTCTTCACCGTATTCAAGCTTGCGCAGCGCTAACGATGCCTCAGCCGATCGATTCTCTTCCGCTATCCTGCTCTCGAGCTCGCGAATATAATCAGCTGCGAAGCACCGAACATTCTCGTTAGGATCATCAAGCCACGCCTCGATCAATTTTTTACGCTTGGTGTATAGTGCCACTAAGCCGAACTGACCACACACAACGCCCATCTCCCGTAACACCGATCGCGCCTCAGCCAGCAGAACGTTCTCGGAGTCGAGTTCCGCAACGACCGCCCGTACGAGCCCATACACGCATGGCTTACCTTCGAAGGCAGACAGCACGCTGAACACGAATACATAATCGTCTTGGTCGCCATCGACAGCGATAGCAGAAAGGCGTTCTTCTAGGCCATTCGACAGATCAGGGAAAACCGACGCAAGCAGTTTTCCCCCGTCATAGATGAAAGAATCCGGGTATGCGTCATACCACTTGCGCGCGCCTTCCAGCAGGAGATCAGGAATTGCTGCAAGCGGTGCCTGAAGTTCATGTACCGCAAACGGCACAGCATTGTAGCGCGTTGGCGCGTTTTCTGTTTGAGCAAAGGCTAGACGATTACCGATGAAAGTAACGACGCTTGCCGGCCATCTTTCTGCAATGGCGGCTACAATATGCTCGGCGCTATCTTCAAGTTGGGGATAGGAAACCAGTGCGTCAAGCACAACTGATGCTGCTTCTTCGTCAAGTGCTCGGATGATTGGGCTGTCAAGCCATGAAAACCAGGGCATCCGAACCCAGCTGTCATCCCCTGCAGCCTTGAGGTGACGAAGCGCGGGAATGAACACCTCGTCTATGAGTATCCCAGGATGTTTTTCGAATTGGCTGACGGCGGCGACCAGTACATTTCGCAAGGCAAACCGGTCATCCTGCTTGATGGCGCTGTCGAGGGCATGGCGTAGCATCGCTTCGTCAAATGGATTGGCAAAACTAAGATACCATGCAATCCGCCCCACATGCTGTCCGGAATCGAGCCAAGCATCAATCAGCTGGCGTGCTTGGTCTCGCATGCCACTTCGCATCAACCCTAGCAGCATGCCAGGCAGAAAATTTGCAAGCGGTGCTTCCATCCGGTCAACATAGCTAAACACGATGGCAGGCTGCGCCTCAGCGAGCCGTTCAAAAAAATTGCCGAAGGTCGGAAAGGTCGCTGCATCGTCGGATTCGGTCTGTGCGTAATGGCTGATCCTCTCGAACCAAGCGTCAGCGCTATCCTCATTGACCGACGCCAGAAGAAGATCGACCTGTTCGTTGCGGTAAATTTTCATCTGGTTGTAACGGAATTCCTTGTCCTGCCAGGCAGGCGGAAACACGGAGTTGTAACCGACGAGTATCTTGTAGATCACGAAGTCAGGGTTGGAGTTCGCCCTATCACGGAATGCGAGTGCAGCTGCCTCTATCTGATCCCGAGCAGCGGCAAGTTTTGGATCGCTGCACATCGATTCCGGCAATGTCATGTGACGCCAGTAACATAGATTGACCCAATGCTCGGTAGATTGCAGGAGCTTATAACTCAGCCTTGGAACGATCTGGGTCTGGAATTCCATGATAGTGTGCGTGTTCTCCATAACCTGCAGCGCCAATTCTTTGCTGTACTCGGCACTAAAGGGTGGCTGTGTCGCGGCTTGAAGCGCTTGAAGGATCGCTCGATAGGACTTGTCGCTTTCGGCAAGGGCAAACTGATTTTTCAACAGATCAATCGCTCTTGTTCGTACGGTACGAAGCGCGTCGGAAGCCACCACAACCCCGCGATGCAATGTCACTGCGTTGGAACTGCTGGTGGAGCCGCTGACTTCAGTTTCGAGCACTTCTCGCAGCATCTCGGTAAGCAATTTTTCCAACTCGCGGCGCTCATCAGCACTAAACTTTTCGATCCGCTCGACCACGAGTGCCTGAGCAATCGGACCCTGTTCACGCCAAATTTGCAATTCGTGCTTGGCAAGAGCCTTGCCCAGTTTGGTCAGCCGCTTCCGATCATCCTCATTTTCGGACCAACTGAAGAGTTTGCAGAGTGCGTCAAACGTGATATCGAAATCGAGATAGCGATAACGCATCAGGATGTCCGCAACGGCATTGAGAATGTCACCATAAGTCTTGGCCGGCAACGCACCGTAGGGTGTTTCTATCGTGACGGGTGGCGTCACGCGGGCACGATTGGCCGCAACGAGCAATCGGTCGACGACGTCATGGTAAATCGCATGCGGATCGTCATACAGCGGCAGGACGTTTTCAGCAAATGTCTCAAGCGCGTCGGCACGCACGTTGTTGTCCGCTGCCTCGACAATGGCTTCAAGGGCGTCTCCATCAAACAGGGCCTTGCCTTCGACGAGTCGCTGAAAATCGCTGGCGATTTTTTGGAATTCGTAGCCTGCGGGCAGAAGATACTTGCGCGCGACCTTTTGCAGCCGACTCTTGATGCCCTCGAAGGCCTTGCCGCCGAAATCGCCAAGTTCTGGGGTTTTGTAGATAGTGTCGTGTGCCATTTCCGCCCAGGCATGATTCAGAATCGTCTGGATCTGAATCTCGCAGCGCATTCCAATAAAGCGAGCATACTCCGGCAAAGCCGCCCGGTCGGGACGAAGCTTCACAATGTAATGATTGGAAATGTAGAGTTCGGTAGCATCTTCAGTTTCTTGCCGCGGGTGGTGGAGTTTCACCTCCGACACCTCAAAATTCTGATCGATGATTTCTGAGTTAATGAACCGCGTGACGTCGCTGTTGGTGTAGAAGATGACTCGGCATCCGGCGAGATCCTTGATGTTATCTTCAAGCGTCGTGCTAGTATCAATGTCACGCAGCAGGAGTTTCTTGTTTAAAGAATCAGGTTGCTTTGCACGGCCTTTAACTTGCTGCAACCGATAACCTTCTTCAGCGTTGATTGCAGCTGTGAGGATTGCGGCAACCGTTGCTGCAAAATCCGCGTACTCCGCTCGTCCTGCGCGCTCATATTCTTCGAAATCCATCAGTTAATCTTCCGCAAATAATATTGTTGGGCATTCTGAGGCCACAACGTCTAAATATAATTGAATAGAGGTCGGATTGCACTTCACTACAAATGGGTAGCTGAAATCGGTCAACACTTTTTCAACAAGCGTTGACCATTCAACTCGATCATCCAACCATCACCTACACCATTGTCTCTCACAGGGTACCCCATCATTATCCCCGTCCATCTTGGTACCCGGACAATTTTTTAAGAAGAACTTCGCCTCATCACATGATGTCATCTGCGAGCAGTACGTTCTGCCGTCACACCGGTACTGTTTACCCGATGAACCGGCACTGACAGATTTGTTGCCCTGGCAGAAGCTGATTACGGCATCAATGAGGGTTGGTTTACCCGATGAACCGGCACTGACAGGTTTGTTGCCACCAATAATAATCACCGGCGCCGCTTCCTGCTCTTGCCTTCCTTCTCTCTGTGCTGCTCGCCATTCCCAAGGTGGCACAACAACCGAATCAGACCACATCCCTTTCTTCTGCCGCCTGGCAACTCTTTCAGACTTCTTCCAATCAGAGCAGAACTTCTCTTTGCAGTGTTTCGTGTACACCCATGCATAGCCGTTCTGTACAATCAGCTCGCTGAGATTTTGGCCATCGACCTTCACTAAGCCCACAATCCGCTTGTACTGATCAGTATCCTTCTGCTTGATATCGACATTCCTGCCGGCAACCAGAGCAGCGGTTAGAGCCCTTGCCTGCCGGCCGTATCTTTGCTCTTTTTCAGGGCAATCAATCCCGTACAGTCGGATTTCTTTGTGCCGACCATTGTGAAGAACAATGATGGTATCACCATCAGTAACGGCAACGACTTTGGCAGGCCAGGAAAAACAGGTAGACGGTAGGGCGAGGAGTAAAAAGAGAAAGGTGAGGCGGAAACAGCGCATGTGGGGCTCCCCTGGTAATTGGTCGTTTTTAAATGTCGGTCGTATACAAACCAAGAAAGCAATCCCGGTAAAATTACCTGTTGGTCTGTTATTAGCAAGCAATATCGCTGTGAAAATCAGAAGGCTTTACATATCGTTTTTGGTTACCTTCCGGGGTTGCGATATGATCAGGTCATGCAATTGACCAGCTCCATTTGATTATATCACTTTATACGTTAGTGACAGGCATTTGTTTCCCTGTCTATCGGGGGAAGATTTAAAGATTTTTTGGGGCCAGGCCAGAGAGGTTGAGTCGGTCTGCGGGTTTTAATATGCTGCACAGCCTCATCAACGAACTTGGCGCCATGGATATAGAAACCGAGACGGGAAAAGAAAGCGCACACTGAAAGCTTCAGCGCGAATATACTGGTAATCGGCTGGTTTGGCACGAATCTGAAGAAGATATCCATGCTGTTATTGAGTCGGAGAAAAAAATCAGAAACAGAAAGAGAGCCTGGAAAATTGCTTTGTGAGAAAAATAATCCGGATCGGAAAGATTTGAGTCTGGATTGTATGGATTCCGCGACTACGCGCGGAATGACGATGGTGCCACAGTATGACCCTGGTGTCTCGTACGGCTCGTTCAGTCATACAATTTCAAGGGTTTTAGGGGCGGTCTTCCCTCTTCTGGCCTCGCAATTCTGGCATATAGCTTCAGAAGTTCCTTGAAAATTAAAGGACGATATGAACCAAACAGGATACCAGTCATTCCGCGACTACGCGCGGAATGACGATGGTGCCACAGTATGACCCTGGTGTCTCGTACGGTTCATTCAGTCATGCAATTTCAGGGATTTCAGGCGCGGTCTTCCTTCTTCTGGCCTCGCAATTCTGGCATATAGCTTCAGAAGTCCCTTGAAAATTAAAAGATGACATGAACCAAACAGGACACCAGGCAAGATATGAGCGAGTGTTTTTTTTATAATGTAGAACTCTCGCCGTGAGGCCTTCTTTTTAGAGCATTTCGAGAAAGGCTTCGATACGCACTTTCAGCTGCTCAGTGTCTGTTTCAGAATAATCGGTTTCAATTTGCAAAAATGGAAGTTTAAGGGAGTTTTGCACATATTTTTTTAGTGATGAAGACTCAACCGTATACGTTTGGCACCCTTGCCAAGTTAAATCCAGCACAGCATCTACAGAAAAGTCCTTCACCATTTCTGTTATGGCATCATAGCGGAAGGGATTTGGCGACATTACAGCGCACGGCACTTGCAGGTAACGTTCGGCAAGGGCGGATAGAGGCTCGGCATTTTCATCAACCAGCATTCGAGTTTTTTTGTAGCCAGAGCAGTTATCAAGGCACACAACCGCCCCGCCACATTCTTCTACCAGTTTAACAACCTTATGTGAACCTACCCCTATCGGCACCCCGGTGATGAGAATGCGCGGTGCACTTTCTTTTCCCGTCTCGGTTTCTATATCCATGGCGCCAAGTTCGTCGGCGAGGTTTTGCAGCATTTTAATGCCCACTTCCTTATCGGGGAAGAAAGATGTTTTAAAATAAATTTCTACCATTTCTTGCCCAGTTATGGGCGAAGGTTTGCGCTGTGCTAAATCCATCACTGCTTTTAGGGCCAGCCTTTCACGGTTCATAAGCCTGATGGCTTGTTTCAATTTTTCTTCAGTGATGGTTACGTTAAACGTTTTTTCTAAGTGCTCTACAAGCTTTTGAAACTGCTTGCGCCAATAAGCCAGCGCATCATCATCTTGAATTTGCGGTAGTTGCAGCATGAAAAGTGGCTTAAAATCGAATAGTTCATACATCTTTTTCTTGCCGTCACACGTTGTGTCCGCCACAACCAGGTCTGAGGCGGCAAGGTAAGCGCAACTGTCTTTTACTCCAAAGCCAAAGCTGCTTTTTATCAACGGGCACAAAGCGCGAGGCAGAAATTCTTCGGCAGCCGGGATAGAATCATTTTTTGTGCCGCACAGTGAAACAGGAATGGCGCCTGCCGCAAGGGATATTTCTGAAGGTGTATAGAGGCAAAATTGGCCGACTACCTTTTTACCGGCAGCTTTGGCCTCGTTAAGGCGTAGAACATTTTGTTCAAAGGCCGTGCCTATGGCCTCGTAGCTTGCACATTTCATTGAGTTTCTCCTTGAGTGTAAATGGTAAACGTTATTTAATTATCTTCTTTGTTTTTTAATCAGGGTGGAGGCCACAAGAGCAGCCCCCAATGCCCCCATGAGCTGTGGTTCCGGGGCAACGTTAACAGGCGCCCCCAGCTCTTGAGAAAGCAAATGGCAAAATGCAGGGCTCATGGCCAGCCCGCCGGAAAAAGTCCATTCACCGTGTGGGGCTATGCGCTTTGCCAGGGCGCACGTGCGCTTAACAATGGAAAGGTAGACTCCGGCAGCGATATCTTGTGGTGATGTACCTGTGGCCAGCAAACCGACAATCTCAGTTTCGGCAAAAACAGCGCACATGCTGGAAATAGAGACGGGCTTTCCGTCCATGGCAGCCTTTCCTAATTCCTCCAAAGGCATATCAAGAATGCCGGACAGCACTTGTAAGAATCTGCCGGTTCCGGCGGCGCATTTGTCATTCATGATAAAATCTTGGACTTCGCCTTGCGGGCCAAGACTGATCACCTTGCTGTCTTGCCCTCCGATATCCATCACGATGCCGGTTTCAGGGAAAAGCCAAGTAGCGCCGCGAGCGTGGCAGGTAATTTCGGTGACAGACTTTGTCACAAAAGGCAGCGAGACCCTGCCATAACCAGTGCCGACCACAGCTGCCAATGATTCCATTGGAATTTGTGCTGTTTGACAAACTATTGAAAGGGCCTGTTTTCCAGCCTCTGCGCTGTTCCAGCCTGTGGGGATAGCCGTTCCAGCAAGCACTTTGTTTTGTGCGGTATCAAAAACAACGCTTTTTGCGGCAACTGACCCAACATCAACTCCTGCTACAACCATAGAAGCCTCATTTCGTGTTTCTGAGGGCATTGCTGCCCAAAGGATAAAAATAGACAGCTTGAGCTATTTTTAATCATCTCAATTGACATGCTAAAAATAGAAATAATTTGTGGTGCCGCTGTGTGGAGGTGTATTAGAGCAACCCCGATGGAGCAAAGCGGGGCCCATACAAAATGAAGGGAGCGGCTTAGCTCAGGAGATAGTGCGTGGCAACCTGCCCGCAGCACCCGTTTATTCAAGTTATGCCGCCAGTAAAAGCAAAGCATCTAAACAGGGCAACAGAACAGACAGGGGGGGATGCATTCACCACCAGATTCTGTTGGAAAGGGGTTAAGGAGAGGTTAATTCTCATTTTTTATAAAAAATTGTAAAGGGTTTCCCGCCACAATTATCTGCCTTGTGCAGTGCCGGCGATACACCTTATGCAGATATAATCGCTGCTGGTGCCTGCTCTTGCTGCAACATCCCATGAGCGAGCACAGACGGATCATTGAAAAAAGCAACAAAAGCATAAGCAAACGTGCTTTCTTAAAAAGGAGCCTGGCTTGCTGTAAAACTACAATTGTGAGGTGGAAACAAAAAATCTCAGCTGGAAGGCTGAGACTTGCTGGAGAGAACTTAAAGTAAAGATCAGTACGCAGTGCCTTCTGCTGAGAAATTATGCGAGACAACCTGCCCCACATTACTGCGTACTCAAGTTTTACCGGCATCGTGAATTTGACGCCGGAAGAAAAGAACAGATCTCTGCCATGCAGCCTGCCGGGCCGCATAGCTTTTCTGATTCTTATATAAGAAATTGCTGAAAAACTGCATACATTCACCTGATTTTTTCAGATACTAAGCAAGGGTAAATGTTTTTGTCAAGTTTTTAAACATATCTGTACCCACTCTATAGTGTTAACTATTGAAGAACACTGTTTTTATTCCTTTGGTGCCGAGCATGGTCAGATGGTATGCAGCAGAAGAAAAGCAGCTCGTTGACGTGGAAGAATGGTAAAGGGTCAGGATGTGTATTAAGAGGATGTCTTCTGTTGGGATCAGGGCGGATGATTTTTGCGTTCGCGGGGGGCAATTTGTTGTGCGCAACAGCAGATTGGGGGACCGGCGGCTGCATGTACGGTACGTATAAGCCGGTGTTTTTACACGACACCCTCTGGTCGACTGTGATCAAAGTGGAGCAGGGTGGTGGTAAAACCGCCACTGAACAATCATGTCGGCTGGGGCCCGGTGAGTTTGCAGTTGTCAACACGGTATTGATGGAGAATAGTCGGTACAATGACAGCGTGATCCGCAGTGGCTAACAATCGGGAGAGAATCATGTCTGATCACAACTCCGATGCAGTTGTGCAGAGTTTACCGCTGAGCGGTATCCGGGTGCTTGAATTGGGGCACAATATCATGGGTCCGGCCTGTGGTTTGATCCTGGCTGATCTGGGCGCTGAGGTGTACAAGATCGAACGGCCGGGAAAAGGAGACGATACGCGCTGGTTAGAGGGCTTTGGCGCCGGTTTTTTTACCTGTTTCAACCGCAATAAGAAAAGTCTTGGCATTGACCTCAAACAGGAGCGCGGGAAAGAGCTGCTGCTTCGTTTGGTTGAACAGGTTGATGTACTTATTGAAAATTTCGCTCCCGGCACTGTTGAGCGCCTCGGTATAGGGTCGGAGGTTTGCCGACTCCGCAACCCGCAACTGATTTTCTGTTCGCTGAAAGGATTTATGCCGGGACCGTATGCGCATCGGCTCGCCCTGGATGAGGTGGTACAGATGATGGGCGGTTTGGCGTATATGACCGGTCCCAGTGGAAGACCGATGCGGGCGGGGGCTTCGGTCACTGATATCTTAAGCGGCAGTTTCGGAGTGATCGGCATTCTCACCGCCCTGCTTGAACGCCGGAGAACCGGCCGGGGGCAGGAGGTGCAGGCAACGCTCTTTGAATCTGTTGCCTTTCTTATGGCACAGCACATGGCCGGAGCCGGTGTCACCGGTGATGCTCCACCGCCAATGCCTGAGCGAGAGAAAACCTGGGCAGTCTATGAGTTGTTTGGCACCAGCGATGGTCACCAGGTGTTTATCGGTATCACTTCAGATCGTCATTGGCAGCGCTTTTGCAAAGTGTTCGGCTTCTCCGATTGGGCGGAAGATCCGAGGTTGGCCACCAATGAGGGAAGGGTTGCGGCTGGCCTTTGGTTTTTTACCGAATTGAAACGCAGATTACTGCAGTTGACTAAAAACGAGCTCATCACCATGGCGGAACAGGCACAGATTCCCTTTGCACCGGTTAATCAGCCGATTGATCTTTGGGATGATCCTCACCTGAACCAGTCCCACGGTCTGGTCAGCACCACGACCATGACCGGCGATGTTGTCCGCTTGCCAAAGTTACCTCTCCGACTTCAGGGACACTCATTTCCCCTCCGCATCCAGCCCCCGTCGGTCGGACAGGGAGGTGGAGATCTGCTTTCTCTGATCAGACTTACTGTCGAAGAAATGGATGAACTGACAACAGCGGGTATTGTTGATTTCTTGCCGTCACCTCCTCGACATGAATAGATCCTGAACTTCCACTATGATGTCTTTATTGCTACCAGGTACAATGTTTTTGAAAAAAACTCTGTCATCGACGCAAGCGGGTGTTGTCCGATTCGGCTTGTGGGTGTTCTGTTTTATGCTGTCAATCTTTTTCTGGGAGGGGACGATTGTACCTGTTTATGCCGCCCCGAACGCCTGTGAGGCTGTTCAGTCCCGTGTGCGCATACTCAAGGAAACGCTGAAAAAAACAACCAACAAAAAAGCTGCCGCTCGCATTCAGACTGAACTGAATAAACTCAGTAAAGATCAGGCCAGGCTGTGTAAAAAACAACCGTCGGTCAAGCTGCAGCAACAAAAGACTGGGAAGGTAGCCAAACCACAGCAGCAAAAAGCCGGCCGG
Organism: Desulfobulbus oligotrophicus; assembly: GCF_016446285.1. NCBI lineage: Bacteria > Pseudomonadati > Thermodesulfobacteriota > Desulfobulbia > Desulfobulbales > Desulfobulbaceae > Desulfobulbus > Desulfobulbus oligotrophicus. The sequence continues at coordinate 70,910 of NZ_CP054140.1, read as the reverse complement.
ACAACTAAACCGCAACAGCAAAAAGCTGGAAAGGTAACCAGGTCACAACAGCAAAAAGCTCCACGTTTAGCAGTGGAGAGCAGTGGTGGCCGGGTGGCCGCGGCACCTGCCGGATCCAGCCGAAAGAAAAGTGTGCCGGGGAAAAAGGTCATTCAGCGGCCTCAGATCATTGATCAGCAGGTTCAGGCTGTCAATGATGAGAGCAGTCTGCGGATGCTGAAACAACCAGCAGGAGCAAAGACGATACCGGTCACCGGGCACCTCCTGTTGGCAGGCGGTAATACATCGACCTTTTACGGTAAGGTCCGGCAGGAGCTCACGTATACGATTCTTGAAACTTTTGTTGGTAACCTCATTGTCTCCGGCCCTCCGGGTCAGGAAGAGTATACCCTTCGGACCCTGTCCACAGAAATCAATGTTGAGAAATTCGGTGGTCAGGTTTGCTCCAAATATGCAGGTTCCCCACCCAAGTGTACCCAGTGGCAGAAGATCGACCTCTGGCAGGTCCCGGACAGCGAGATACCGCCGGGCAGGGCTGCCGGCGTAGTCAGCCTGACCAGCGATGCCCGGGGGGTGATGTTGAGAGTTGATGTTCCGGTTGTGGAGTTCGGGAGTTCGGCCAACATCGAGAGTTATCGATCCGGTTGCAGTCAGACCTACCGTGAAACGATAAGCCGGAAAGAATTCACGCAATGGTTTCGTCGCTCAAAGATTGAGCTTAAACGGAAGGTGGGGAAAACCATGCCAAACTGCAGCCCTGACACGACACTCACATTGGTGATGGAGTTCAAGCGAAAGTGAAAAGATCTTCTCGACCCTGTTGACCGGAAGTACAGGGGCTTCCAGTCTTGTGACCGTTTTTACCGGACCTTGCCGGACTGAGCGGTCATGGATATCACCACAACCAGTGTAGGTCCTTCCACTCCGCCTTGGTTTAAAGTCGGCCACAGGGCAGGGGAAAACAGCGGCAATGCAAAAAACAAGGATCTTTATTTCACTTCAATGAAGACTTCCACGTCGGGCCAGCGTTTACTAACCGGCTGGATGGACGGCCGGGCAATGATTTTACAGAAGAGTTTGCTGTCTGTGGAAATGGATTCCAGATAGATAGGAGTCGTCAGTATCTCTGTGGGAATTTTTTCTTCTTTTGAGACCGGGACAGCGACCAGGACGCTGTTCGGGGTAACGGTAATCTTTTTGATTTTCAGTGTACCTGGTAATTTTCCGATGATCTGCGGTGCGATGGGCAGGTTTTTTTCCACGACAGCAGCAAGGGAGAGTTTGAGCTGCTGGGGTGAGGTGTCCAGCAGGGTGACTCCTTTGGGTAGTCGCAGATTTTCACTGGTGATGATAATTGTTTGCACACCCTTGATCATTTTAGAGAGGTCGATTTTGATACTGGGGGGGTTGTTGGCCAGGTTATCAATATCCGACTTCGGCCCGGATAGATAGACTTTAACCTCGTTGGGTTTTTCTCCCACCAACGCTAAATCCTCCGGCGGTGTGGTGTAATCGATGCTGACCGGCAGGACTCGTTCAACAATTTCACGTTTTGCAACGGTCAGGCTCGACCAGAAGATGACAGCGATAACCAGGCTGACAACAGCTTGAAAGATGGTTCTTTTGCGAATCTTGAACACGCTGTTCCGTTCGAGAAAACCCTTTCCCCGCTGATACTGGATAAGAGCCTCGGTGATTTCGTTGGCAGTGCGCATCGGCCGCATCTCTCCGTTGACAAAGAGGGAGACCTTGCCCCGCTCTTCGGAAACCACCATAACCAGAGAGTCGGTCTGTTCCGCCAGACCCATGGCAGCGTGATGGCGGGTACCAAGTTCGTTTGACAGCCGGGTCGACTGGGACATGGGGAGGCGAACTCCGAACTGCGTGAGTTTACCGTTTTTTATGATAACAGCTCCGTCATGGCCCGGAGAGTTAGTGTCAAAAATACTGAAAATCAGGGGGATGCTGGGTGTGGCGTTGAGGTCGTATCCCCCGGATATCTTGTCTCTGATGGGCTCCCTGCCCGGGAAAACGAGAATTGCACCGCAATGCTTCTGGGCAAGTTTGACCAGTGCTTCGCCGGTCATCTCATAGAGGTCAGTCCCCTGATCCTTGAGCCGTCCCGGAGAGACTGAAACAGCCTTTTCAAGGATTTTACGCAGTTCCGGTTGAAAGATAATAATGAGACCAAGCACGGCAACGTTGCTGACGTTGTGGTAGATCCACTCAATACCTTTGAGATTCATCGCATTGGCGAGAATAAAAACCATAAGCGCCAACAGGATGCCCGCCAGGATCTTCCAGGTGCCCAGACGGAGAAGGGTTCTGTAGAGAAAGAAGAGCCCGAAGCTTATCAGAAGTATGTCAAGGCCTGACCGCCAGGTAAGGAGTTCGTATGTCAACGATTCGGCTGGGCCCATATGTTCTTCCTTGCGGGGTGATGGTATGGATGCTGATGACTGTTTGTCGATGTAAACAGACATCAGCGGCCTGTTTTGGAAGTGGAAACGATGACAACAAACAACAGTAAGGTTAACTATAGCAAAAACCAGTCAATGGGCGAGTAATTTTTTACAAGAATGTGCAGATGTTGCCCTGCTGCCGGATAAGAGGATGGGGAGAGCGACTGCTGTCTGAGCTTAGTTGACAGGAGACAGCAGAGAGTGCTGGTGGAGGACAGCGGCAGGAAACCCGGGTCACTGTTTTTTTCATGGAAAAAACTTGCTTTTTGCTGATCGACGGCTATTATTCGCTGTTACTTCCAAACGACTATTTTTGAGGAGATAGAATCATGGCCCGTATTTGTGAAATCTGTGGCAAAGGACCTGCCACTGGAAATAATGTCAGCCACGCCAACAATAAAACCCGTCGTCGATGGTTGCCGAATCTGCAAAGAGTGCGGATGCTGACGCGCAGCGGCAGTAGTGTTCGTGTCAAAGTCTGTACCCGTTGCATCCGTTCCGGTGCTGTGGTCAAGCCCAGCTGATCGCAGCTGTTTGTGCTGAAAACGGTGAGCTTGTTGCAACAGCAGGTCACCGTTTTTTATGTCAGATATCACGTTCAACACCACGGCCCGATTAGACGATGAGTGACGATAAACTCCGCTTTTTGCCTTACGATGAAGCTGTAGGTTTAGTTGCGGCTATCCAAGAGGAAGAGGATATAGACGAACCTGATCATCGAATTCTGACGGTGTACAGTGTACAGGATAAAGAACTGTGCTGGTTTGATTTTGATGAGGTTATGCGTGCTGTCGGCGTGAATGAAGCCGACGCGGCTGCAAAAGAAAAGGTGACGGAATACGTTTTGCGGCATATTCCGGGCTGGGTGCTTGAAAGCTGAGCCGGCATCTTTTTACAGATATCCTTCAGGCATTGCCGCCGGATACTCTCCTCCTAAAATATACCCTCCATCCATTCGTATAACCGCTCCCGTCAGAAAGTCGGCATCGCGGATCAGGAATACTACAGCCTGCGCTACCTCCTCTGGAGTTCCAGTTCGCCGTAACAGGGTGTGTGTCAGCAGGTCCTGCTGCTGTTGCCTGCTTAACAGATCCCATCCCCTGGTGCCCGGACCGTGTCTGGAGTCAATGAGTCCCAGCATGAGTTCATTGACTCGTACTGTTGGAGCGGCCTGCTGTGCCCAGGTTTCCGTCAGCAGGGTTGCACCACGGTTTGCTGCGGCATAAGCGTCGTTGAAGAGAAGGCCGGCCGGGCCGGATCGACCGATAATACCGGCTATTGAGGTGATGTTAACCACAGTGCCTTCGCCACGGCGGCGGAGCAGGGGCAGGGCATGTTCAAATAAGAGCCATTTGGCATGCAGCGTGGTGTCCATTTCCAGCTGCCACTGTTCATGGTTGATCTCACGGTGATACCCACCATGGAGGATCGGCATACCACCACGTTCAATATTGTTGATCAGGATCTCCAACCCTCCGTATTGCCTGTCAATGGCAGCTGCCAGACCGGCGACTTCCTCTGGTTTGCGAACGTCGACACGCATGAGGAGGTTATCCGAACCCTTCCCGCCAAATTCCTGCTCAAGCGTGGCGACTGAATCGGGCCAGTCAAGCCATGGCAGAATCAGAAGCGCTCCCTGCTCGGCAAGCTTGCGGGCTATGGCGCGGCCAATACTGCGGGAAGCCCCCAGAACCAGGGCTCGTTTTCCGGTGATTATCATCTTGTTGTTCCTCCGATCCCACACTATAGTTGAAGAACTTTTTTTATTTTCTACACCAATGTTTTAGGTTCGACAATGAAGCTTCCACGTTTTCTGACTGTTTTGGCGCTTGTTTCGGTGATTTTTTGGGGTGTTCTGGCCGTCCATGCGCCGGGGCCGCTGCAGGCCGGAGATGCCGCTGTGACACCACCTGCACCCCGATCCTGTGGCTCTTCCGGATGGCCGCAGGACAACAGCGATTTGCAGCCTGATCCCGCTCTTCTTTTTGGGCAGTTGCCCAATGGTTTACGGTATGTCCTGATGGCAAACAGAGAACCAAGAGACCGGGTGGCGCTGTATCTCAATGTGCAGGCCGGATCGCTTCATGAAACTGAACAGCAGCGGGGTGTTGCCCACTTTCTTGAGCACATGCTTTTCAATGGTACCACCCATTATCCTCCAGGCACGCTGGTGAAGTATTTTCAGTCACAGGGAATGGGGTTTGGTGGCGATACCAATGCCCGCACAGGGTTTGGTGAAACTGTCTACAATCTGCTGTTACCGACGGGTGATACGAAGGTGTTGGCCGAAGGTTTTAAGGTGCTGGCAGATTATGCGAGGGGAGCTCTGCTGCTGGAACAGGAAGTTGAACGGGAGCGCGGAGTCATTCTTGCCGAAAAACGGACACGTGACTCAGCGGCCTCGCGGGTGTCAAAGGAGCAGCTGCGGTTTGATTTTGCCGGCACCCTTGCTGCCCAGCGTGACCCCATCGGCACGGAAGAGGTACTGCAAAGTGCTGATAGCCATCTGCTCCGGGCTTTTTACGATCGCTGGTACCGGCCTGAGAACATGATTGTGGTCGTTGTCGGTGCGATAGACCCCCAGCAGACCGTCCACCTGTTGACGCAGGCCATGGCTGGTTTACGAGCTGGTGGAGAAACAGGACCCTGTCCGGAAATGGGGACGGTGAAGGAGGAGGGAACAGATACCCTTGTTCTTATGGAGCCGGAATTAGGATACACCGCCCTGGCATTGACCACAGTCTTCAACCATTCACCGCGCCCGGATACCCTGGCGTGGGAGCTTGAGCAGTTGCGCCAGTATGTTGCGGTGAGTCTGTTGACCAATCGACTCCAGCAACTTGAGCAACAGCTCGGCAGCCCTTTGGCTCAGTCCAGGGCCTATGGCGGATTTTTTCTGCGTCGCTACGGCTATGCCACCCTGACAGCCCGTGTTGAACAGAATAAGTGGAGGGAAGGGGTGACGATGGTGCAAACAGCACTGCGGCAGGTGCTTAAAGAGGGGTTTTCCGAAACCGAATTAGTCAGAGGGAAAAAAGAGGTCGCAGCTCTTCTGGATAAAGCTGTGCAAACGGCACCATCCCGTGACAGCAGGCAGCTGGCTGAGGATATTATCCGTAAAATCAACAATGACGAGGTTGTTCTCAGCCCGGCTCAGGAGTTGGCACTGTACGGCCCGGCGTTGCAGAAAATGACCTTGAGCGAGGTAAACGAGACCGTCCGGCAACTGTGGAAGCATCCCCGCCGGCTGGTGGAGCTGGTCGGTGTGGTTGAGCCGGGCTTGTCGTCTGCCCAGGCCAAACAGCAGTTGGAAGAACTCTATCAGGCCAATGAGGTCAAACCGGTACCTGCCTGGGTGGTCTCGCAACCAGCCCCCTTTCCTTATCTCAAAATGCCTGGCACACCCGCAAAAATCATCAGTCATCATCACAACACAGCCATCGGTGTGGAGCAGGTGACGTTGAATAACGGGATCAGTCTCAATATTAAATCCACAAATTTCCAGGCCAAGCAACTGTTGCTTTCGGCTCAGTTTGGCAAGGGAAAGTTGGCTGAACCTGTGGATGGACTTGCCCTGGTCACCGAGTCATTCATGCGTGAGAGCGGGGTCGGCAAACTGACCAGGGAACAGTTGACCGAGGCTTTGGCCGGGACCAACATCGCGCTGGAATTTAAAGTGGGGCCGGAAAGTTTTTCCTTTAACGGTTCTGGTCTGCGCGACGAACTGACCACTGTGCTGCAGTTGCTCCGTCATCGTCTGCAAGATCCGGTTTTTTCTCCTGAATCTTTTCGGCGCAGCCACGAGAGTCTGCGACGTATGTACGATCAGTTGAACAGCTCGGTGGAAGGTGTTTTTCAAGTTCAGGCCGAGCGATTTTTCTATGGTACAGGCAAGGAGTATGGATTACCGACCTGGGAACAGGTTGAGAAGATACGTCTGGCGCAGATCAGGCAGTGGCTGGAACCGGCATTGAGCCGGGAGGCGTTGGAGATAAACGTTGTCGGCGATGTTGATCCGCAGGAGGTGATCCGGCAGGTGGCACTGATTTTCAGTGACGATCAACGGACGGTCAATAAGATGGCATCGGTTCCGGAACCGGTGTTTCCGGCCGGTAAGCAACAGATCCTGTCTGTTGCGAGCTCAACCGACAAGGCAATGCTCAGTGTGGCCTGGAGAAGCACTGATTTCTGGGATATAGGGCGTACACGACGACTCAACCTGCTGGCGGCCGTACTGGATGATCGGTTGCGTGAACAGATTCGGGAGAACCTGGGGGCAACCTATGCGCCGCAGGTGGTCAGTCTGCCCAGCCGTGCCTACATGGGTTTTGGTGTGATGAAAAGCAGTATGATTGTAGCACCGCAGCAGGCAAGTGCCCTTGCCAAGGTTATACAAGATACTGCGGCAAGTCTTGGCGATAAAGGGGTCAGCAGTGATGAACTGCATCGGGCCCTGGAACCTGCTCTGACCTCAATTAAAGACATCAAGCGCAACAATCGATACTGGTTGGAGTCGGTCTTAAATCTTTCCGGACGTCATCCGCAGCAGCTGCAGTGGCCATTGACTATTTCCGAAGATTTTGCCGCCATTCAGGCAGATGAGCTGACAGCTCTGGCCCGAGAATATCTGACTGCAGAACAGGCGGCAACAGTGATTGTCAGCCCGAAATCTTCTGCTCAGTAACATCTTCTCAAGAAGAGAAGATAACTCCTGCGCCGCCGGATTTCAGCCGGCCAACCAGATGGCGATGTTTTGGGCCTGCCTGAGGGTCTTGTCGGAAACACCTTTAAGGTGTCCTCCGGTCAGACTTCGGCGACGGCGACCGATGACAATGGTTCCGCACTGGTGCTGTTTGGCCTGCCTGAGCAGATCCGTGCCCACATCGAGGTGCATCTGCGCGGGCAGCTGAGAGATACGATGACGGGAAATACCGTTGTCGACCAGCAGCTGGGCGTGGGCATAGAAGAGAAAGTTGTCGATGTCGAGGTATTTATCGCACCAGCTTTTGCCCCATTGAGCGTGAAAATCTTCAGGGCGGGCAACCTGTTGAGAGCCGAACACCGCATTGGAATGGTAGAGACAGATGTCTGCGGTTGTGTGGTTTTTCAGCATAAAGGCAAGGTGATCAGCCGCCATCAGTGAGGCGGGATGGCTTTGTACGGCAAGCAGGAATCGTAATGCCCTGACCTTGCCGTCGACGATCCAGAGCGGCACTCGGTGGCATTTTTCGACCAGATCACCGGATGTGCTGCCGAAGAACATACTGCCGACTGAACCCAGTCCCCGGCGACCGATAAGGACGCTGTCAAAATGACCACGCTCCGCCTCTTCACGAATGGCATTGCTGATACTGGTTGCTGTTTTGGTCTTTACTTGAATCTGTTTTTTTGCAAAGCCTGAACGAAGCAACCGTTCTTCCGCGTCTTTAAGGTGCTTGCGTGCCGCCACGGTTCGTTTGTCCGAACCCGCGGACTCGGCGCGCAGGGGATCAACCTCAAGCATCCAGTCTTTACCGCCCCCGCCACTTGGTATGACGCTGAGCAGATGTATGGTGAGTTCACTATCGTGCGCAAAGAGCTGGGCCAGATAGTCAAGACTGCTTCCCGTGGAAGTTGAGCCGTCTACAGCCACCAGTATGTTTTTTTCCATCATTGCCTCCTTGGTGTTGCAGGAGCATGCTCTGCACAGATAACGGATTTCTGACAGATCACATGCAGATAAAATAATACGCCACAGCCATCGCGGCTATGCTCAAGGCCCGGAATCCCTGACTGAACACCAGGAGTTGAGCGGCAAGAACCGGTTTAAAGATGCCGGCGTAATAGGGGTACTGGTGACGGATGGCGCGGATGGGAGAGGACAGGATGTTGCCGATCAGGAGCACCAGAACAACCTCTTCCATGCGCATCGAGCCACTGGCAAGGAGCGCCCCGGCTGCAACCAGGCCGGCGGTAAATTCAGCCGCCATCTGGAAGGTTAAAATCGACAGTGCCTGCGGTGAGAGCCAGGATAACCAGGAGAGGTGCCGGCCGATGAAGTGCTCTGCCGCCGTGAAAAAACCCGCCTCTGTCAGAGCATAGAACAAGATGTAGATCGGTGCGGTAAAGGCGATGATCTTACGGATACGTCGTTTAAACCGGTGCAGGCCGTTACGCAGAGCAACGCGAAACGGGTGTTCCGTGGTCGACGGTTTCGGCTGAACCGGTGCAGGTTCGATATTGCCGGCAGGCAGCAGCAGTCTGGCGATCAGGGCGACCAGCAAGGTGCGGCAAAGGGCGGCCAAGACCGTGAGACCTATGTAGATGAAGGCCGCGCCCTTGATTATTGGCATGGCAATGAAGAATGTGGTTGGAAGATGGAGGAAGTTGCTGGGCAGACTGTTGAACAGGTTGGCCAGAATCAACTCTTTCCTGCTTATCTGCTGTGTACTGTAGGCTTCGGCAAGCATACTGTTGGCAGCTATGCCTGAAAAGAAACAGACTGAAAAGGAGGCGCCGGCAAGAGGCGAAAGATGGCCGAAGCGGGTGAGGGGCCGTGCAATGACCGCCAGTTTTCTGGTCCAGTTCAGTGATTCGATAAAGAGTGCGACAAGCAGGCCGATGGCCAGGTAGATAAGCAACCGCAGGAGAGGCCATCCCAGATGAAGCCAGAGATGTACAAGATGTTCTTCAGTGATCATGCAGGCTGCTGAAGTTGAAGGAATGGTGATTGTTGAGACGTCTGACAGGCTGCTGTCATCGGCAGCAAATGTATAAGGTTGCACTATAAACCAGATAACCGGGAGGGCAAGAGAACACTGTGAAACGAACCATTACCACTGAAAAAATACCTATTATGCTCTGGCTTGACACGCTGGAGGAAGAGGCCTTGCAGCAGGCACGGCGGCTTGCCAATTTGCCCTGTGCCTTTCATCATATCGCTATTATGGCTGATGCTCATGTGGGGTACGGTATGCCGATCGGTGGCGTGCTGGCCACCATCGGCGCTGTTATCCCCAATGGAGTTGGTGTTGATATCGGTTGCGGCATGCGGGCTGTCCGCACCGGCCTCACTGCGCTGGAGGTGCCGGTACTGAAGAAGATGCTCACAGCGTTGCGTGCTGCTGTTCCTTTGGGATTTAAGCATCATAAGAAATCTCGGCCCCTGGAGGTGATGCCGGATCCAACCGAATTTGGTCAGGATTTACCTGTCGTTACCGGTGAGTTCGAGAACGCTCGCCGCCAGATCGGCACCCTGGGTGGAGGGAATCATTTTATTGAAATTCAGCAGGGGAACGACCAGCGGATCTGGTTGATGGTGCATTCCGGCAGCCGGAACATCGGTTACCGGGTAGCCGGCCATTACAACGAGCTGGCGGTTCGCCTGGCGAAGCAGACCGGTAAGGATGCGATACCCAGGGAATGGCAACTGGCGACGCTCCCGCTGGATACGGAGGTTGGGCAGCGTTATCTGCGGGAGATGGAGTACTGTGTGGCCTTTGCCAGTGCCAACCGAAGTGAGATGATGGCCGCCTTGCAGGAGATCGTTACTGACCTGACCGGTTGTGATCAGTTTGATGATCCTATCGATGTGGCACATAACTACGCGGCCCTGGAAACGCATTTTTTCAAAGAGGTCTGGGTGCATCGCAAGGGGGCAACCCGTGCTTTTGCCGGTGAGTACGGCATTATCCCGGGTTGTCAGGGAAGTCGAAGCTATATTGTGAAAGGACTGGGCAATCCGTTATCTTTCATGTCCTGTTCCCACGGTGCCGGTCGGGTTCTTGGCCGCAAGCAGGCTCAACGGGTGTTGAATCTGGAGGAGGAACGGGAAAAGCTCGATAAAAAACGTATCCTTCATTCTCTGCGGCACCGTCGTGATCTTGAAGAGGCACCCGGGGCCTATAAGAATATCGATGAGGTCATCGCCGATCAGCAGGACCTCATCGAAATAGCCGTGGAGCTGCAACCCCTGGCTGTTTTGAAGGGATAACCATTGCGTGTTATGGTCTGCTGCCTGCCTGGTACGGTATTAAGAGACAGGCAGTAAAAAAAGGGCTGCTCCGTTTTTTTATCGAAACAAGAGCGCCGGTGAGGGAAACAGACAGTGGCTGTACAGTCCACGGGGGTCCCTGCTGTCAACTATAAAATCCAGCTGTTCCTCTGCTGCTTGCCGCATCTGCAGAATACCCGGAGAAGAGGCGAACAGACCTCGGATCAGGGTTTCAATGGGTTGTTCATTTTTTTTGAAACGGTTCAGATAGTTGCGCGGATCAAGTTCGATGAACAGGGCATTTTCCTTTGGCACATTCGCGCGTTTGGCTGCTTCAGCAATGGCATCCTGCAGGTTGCCGAGCTTGTCGACCAGACCTATCTTCAGGGCGGTTTCACCGTCCCAGACCCGACCGCCGGCAATTTTTTTCACCGCCTCCACGTTTAACGAACGACCCCTGGCAACAGTGTTGATGAAACGCTGATAGCCCTGTTCAACATCCATTTGCCAGGAGGCGGCTTCCTCTTCCCCCATGGCTGTTGCCATATTACCGAAATGAGCGATGTTGGTGGTGCCGATACCGTCACCGTGAATACCAAGGCCGGCCAGTGTTTTTTCCATGGTCGGAATCATGCCGAATATACCGATTGATCCGGTGAGAGTAGTTGGTGCGGCGACAATGGCATCAGCGTTTGCTGATAACCAGTACCCCCCTGATGCCGCCATGGCGCCCATGGAAACAACCACCACCTTGCCGTCCTGCCTGGCAGCCGCCAGCTCTTCACGGATAAGCTCTGAGGCGGTGGCACTGCCGCCGCCGCTGTTGATACGAAGCACAATGGCTTTAATGCGCGGGTTCTGGCGAGCCTGGCGAATTCGCTTGATCAGATCCTCGGCCCCGATCTGCTGAGGCGTTCCTTTACCGGGAATGATGTTTCCACTGACAGCTATAATACCGATCAGGTCACTTTCTTTGTCCGGTTTTGTATAGGAGGGGGTGATCGTCTGCAGGTAATCACGAAATCCGATATGGTTGCAGCTTTTCTTATCACTGGAAAGACCGACCATCTGTTTGAGCATCTCATCAATCTGCAGTGGGGTTTTCAGGCCATCCACCAGACCTGAAGCCAGGGCGAGTCGGGCGCGGTCTCCGTCCACTGAAGCCAGCTGAGAGACGGTCTGGTTGATGTTGTTCCGAAAGACGGTCAGGTCAAGCTTCCGATGCGTGACGATATCTGTGCAGTAGATGTTCCAGAGGTTGTTGAGCCACAGGCGATTGGCCTCTTTGTCTTCCGGGGACATATCGTTACGCAACAGTGGTTCGACAGCGGACTTATAGTCACCGACCCGGAATACATGGGCATTGATACCCAACTTGTCGAGCATATCCCGCACATACAGACGGAACACTGAAAAGCCGCGAATCTGGACGGCACCCATGGGGTGCAGGTAGATCGAATCAGCCCAGGAGGCCAGATAGTATTGGGTCTGGTTAAAGTTATTGCCAACAGCAATAACTTTTTTGTCTTTCTTTTTGAAGGCGTCGATGGCGGCACCGATGGTCCGAATCTGATCAAGGCCGGCATCTCCCATCTTATTGGTATTAAGCACCAGCATTTTAATGCGTTGGTCGTCGGCCGCTTCCTGCAGTGTGTCCAGTATATCCTGCAGAAAGGTTTCTTCCTGGAACGGGGAACCGGAAAGCCGGTTGAGCACTCTGGCAAAGGGGTCAATCGGGGAACGCACCTCAACGATATTTCCCTCAGGTGCCAGTACAAGGGCGCTGCCTGGCTGGACGGTGATTTTCGGTGTATACAGGACAAGTGCCAGACCGGCCAACAGCAAGGTCACCACCAGCAGGTTGAAGATGACAGTCAGTCCGGAGCTGAGAAACTTCCATAACCAGACACAGGGGCGGGAAAGCAGATATAAAAAACGTTTCATGGACGATGTTCCTTTCAATACAGAGGCGATGAAGATTTCCGGCATCATACCATTGTTTGCAGAGGACAGAAAGAGCCTGTTTTCAGTTCAACTGAAACTATAAAGTTGTTCTTTTACATGACGGTAGACGCAAAATGTTCAGAGAAGTTGCTGTGTCTGGAAAAAAAGACGAGGCATGGTACCAAAGTCCAATAGACATGAGGAGCACATCGCGTACAATCTGATCATACACTTGTTTTTTACCAATAGGAGGAAGCAGATATGGCAGTTGGAAAGGCACAAACGGTCGGGAAAGCCGTTATCGTGTATGGAACAGTTAAGGCGGTTTCAGCAAATGGTTTTGAGCGGGTACTGACTCCCAACAGCGTTATCTACGCTGATGATCGAATAGTAACAGGTTCAGATGGCAGTGTTTCCATCACCTTTACCAATACTCCCAATGCAATGATGCTCGGGCGCATGTCCGATGTCCTCGTTGATGAAGAAGTGTACGGAGCGGCAGCACCCGGGGATGCCGGTGATTTTTCGGCCTCGGTTGCAGATATGCAACAGGCCCTGCAACAGGATGAAAACTTTGATCCCACCACGGATCTGCCACCTCCTGCTGCCGGTACCGGTGTTGCCGGAGCAGGAGGCGGTGGCCGGCAGATTGTTGTTTTTGAAGCAACCCAGATGGAGATGATACCTGATTCCGGTGCTGAAACACGGGGCATTGGCTGGGATTTTTTAGATCCGCCCTACTGGGTCTTTGCCGGTATTGATGATGGAACCGAGACACCTCCTGCGCCTCCTGTTGACGGGGAGACCGATATACCTGTTCCCCCGCCTGTATCTCCGCCAACTGTGTCGATGGACAGTATTGCCGTCAATGAGGGTGATCCGGCGGTATTCGACATCCATGTAACGGGTGTTGGCGAGGGGAGCACACTTGAGCTGACGTTTGCCGATGGCACGGCTGTGAGCCCTGATGACTATGCATCCGGTGGTTTTGAGTACAGCCTTGACGGTGGTACGACCTGGAATGAGTACACCGGTGGTATTCCGCTTCCAGCCGGTGACAGTGTTGTGCAGGTTCGGACACCCACGGTTGACGACACCATTGACGAGCCGAATGAGACGTTCACCCTGAACGCAGTGCTGACGAGTAACGGGACCACGTACAGTGACTCAGCCACGGCCACGATCATTGATAATGATGTGCCGACCATCTCTGTTGGTGGTGCTGGGACCGGTACCGGTGATATCGAGGTTCCAGAGGGTGATCCGGCAGTATTCGACATCCATGTAACGGGTGTTGGTGAGGGGAGCACACTTGAGCTGACGTTTGCCGATGGCACGGCTGTGAGTCCTGATGACTATGCATCTGGTGGTTTTGAGTACAGCCTTGACGGTGGTACGACCTGGAATGAGTACACCGGTGGTATTCCGCTTCCAGCCGGTGACAGTGTTGTGCAGGTTCGGACACCCACGGTTGACGACACCATTGACGAGCCGAATGAGACGTTCACCCTGAACGCGGTGCTGACGAGTAACGGGACCACGTACAGTGACTCAGCCACGGCCACGATCATTGATAATGATGTGCCGACCATCTCTGTTGGTGGTGCTGGGACCGGTACCGGTGATATCGAGGTTCCAGAGGGTGATCCGGCAGTATTCGACATCCATGTAACGGGTGTTGGTGAGGGGAGCACACTTGAGCTGACGTTTGCCGATGGCACGGCTGTGAGTCCTGATGACTATGCATCTGGTGGTTTTGAGTACAGCCTTGACGGTGGTACGACCTGGAATGAGTACACCGGTGGTATTCCGCTTCCAGCCGGTGACAGTGTTGTGCAGGTTCGGACACCCACGGTTGACGACACCATTGACGAGCCGAATGAGACGTTCACCCTGAACGCGGTGCTGACGAGTAACGGGACCACGTACAGTGACTCAGCCACGGCCACGATCATTGATAATGATGTGCCGACCATCTCTGTTGGTGGTGCTGGGACCGGTACCGGTGATATCGAGGTTCCAGAGGGTGATCCGGCAGTATTCGACATCCATGTAACGGGTGTTGGTGAGGGGAGCACACTTGAGCTGACGTTTGCCGATGGCACGGCTGTGAGCCCTGATGACTATGCATCCGGTGGTTTTGAGTACAGCCTTGACGGTGGTACGACCTGGAATGAGTACACCGGTGGTATTCCGCTTCCAGCCGGTGACAGTGTTGTGCAGGTTCGGACACCCACGGTTGACGACACCATTGACGAGCCGAATGAGACGTTCACCCTGAACGCAGTGCTGACGAGTAACGGGACCACGTACAGTGACTCAGCCACGGCCACGATCATTGATAATGATGTGCCGACCATCTCTGTTGGTGGTGCTGGGACCGGTACCGGTGATATCGAGGTTCCAGAGGGTGATCCGGCAGTATTCGACATCCATGTAACGGGTGTTGGTGAGGGGAGCACACTTGAGCTGACGTTTGCCGATGGCACGGCTGTGAGCCCTGATGACTATGCATCCGGTGGTTTTGAGTACAGCCTTGACGGTGGTACGACCTGGAATGAGTACACCGGTGGTATTCCGCTTCCAGCCGGTGACAGTGTTGTGCAGGTTCGGACACCCACGGTTGACGACACCATTGACGAGCCGAATGAGACGTTCACCCTGAACGCGGTGCTGACGAGTAACGGGACCACGTACAGTGACTCAGCCACAGCCACGATCATTGATAATGATGTGCCGACCATCTCTGTTGGTGGTGCTGGGACCGGTACCGGTGATATCGAGGTTCCAGAGGGTGATCCGGCAGTATTCGACATCCATGTAACGGGTGTTGGTGAGGGGAGCACACTTGAGCTGACGTTTGCCGATGGCACGGCTGTGAGCCCTGATGACTATGCATCCGGTGGTTTTGAGTACAGCCTTGACGGTGGTACAACCTGGAATGAGTACACCGGTGGTATCCCGCTTCCAGCCGGTGACAGTGTTGTGCAGGTTCGGACACCCACGGTTGACGACACCATTGACGAGCCGAATGAGACGTTCACCCTGAACGCGGTGCTGACGAGTAACGGGACCACGTACAGTGACTCAGCCACAGCCACGATCATTGATGATGACATCGTTGATGGTGACGAGCATGTCTCAACGCAGGAAGATGCGCCGTTGGCGGGTAATGTCCTGGACAACGCCACGAACATGACCGGTGAGGTTACAATTAGCGGTTTCACTGTTGCCGACGATTCCACCACCTACCTGCCTGGAGACACGGTAGAGATCAGTGGTGTGGGGCAATTGGTGATACATGAAAACGGCGACTACCTGTTTACACCGCATCCTGATTATAGCGGTCAGGTGCCTCAGGTAACCTATACAGTGACCGATGGCATCGGCAGCGAAACATCAACACTGAATATTACCGTAACACCGGTTGTGGATATTCCGAAGGTGACCATCACCCCTCAGAATCCGGCAATGGTGAATACGGTGATCAATGCCGCAAATGTGACCAGTACGGACCTGGGGTTCACAGTCAAAGCGTATGATCTTGATGGCAATGAGATTGGTGTTGCCACCGCAGAAGGAGTGTATGACGCACCAACTGGTTTCGGTGTGCCGGGCGATGCCTCCGGAGATTTCATAGAACTTGGCCAAGATGGTCACACTTCCGAAAAGATTGAAGTCATCTTTGATAGCCCTGTTTCCGAAGCAACGGTTCGGTTTGCCTGGCTTGCCTCTGTTGAGCGGGCAGAGTATGTGCTGTACGATATTGATGGTAATCAGATCGGCGGTGGAATAGTCCAGGGCATAACCGATGAGATTGATCCACCGTTTACACTGCAGGGAGCAGATGGAGCTCTCATCCACTCTATTGTCTTTACTGCACCAACTGATGGAGGAGACAACGACTTTTTGATCCACGACATCAGTTTCCCCACGGACACGCTCTATCCGATCAATCTGGTCGTGGAGACAGGAGACACCGATTTTTCAGAGACCATTGTCAGTGTGGCCCTGTCGGTCCCTGAAGGAGCGGTTCTTTCTGCAGGAACGCTCAATCCTGATGGGACCTGGACACTGCCGCTGGAGAGCGACGGCAGCTATACGGTCGCCATTGATCCGGTCACCAATGCGGTAACAATCGAAGGTCTGGAAATGACGGTTCCCGGTACAACAGGAGCAACCCCGGATATTTCAGTCATCGTGACCATTGAGGACAGTGCAGGTGGCGGCTTAACCGACACCAAGACCTTTATCATCGGTACGGAAGCCGACAACACACTGGCCGGCGGCAGTGGAGACGAGGTCCTTATAGGTGGTGGCGGCGCCGATATCTTCATGGTCGGTGATGGCCATGATACCATTCTGGATTACAGCCGGGCCGAGGGGGATCGAGTGGATATCAGTCAGGTGATCGGCAGTGATGAGGATGATCATTCCCGACTCGGGGTTGCCGACAACGATGGTAAGGCCCAGTTACTGCTCTATGATGATGCTGATCATTCGAATGTGATTGGTAGTGTTACCTTTGACACCATTGATTTCAGTTCACTTGATACCGGTGATCAGCTCAACTCACTGTTGGGCCAGATAGATCTGGGATCTACGCAATAATTCGGTACAGTCCTTTTCCTTGCCAAAACGCAGCAGGTAGCATCAGCTATCTGCTGCGTTTCTTGTTTTTTTAACAGAAGAGATGAGGGCACATACTGATCAATTGCCGTCGGTCTTCATCCGTTATTGGAGGCAGACGCTGCCTGACGCATCAGCAGTGCCAGGGCCAGGCGTCCTTTGGTGGAGGTCTTGGCATACACAGCACCGAGGTGGGCTTTGACCGTGCGTTCAGTAATACCGAGCTGAACAGCAATTTCACCGTTGCTGAGCCCTTGAGACACTAAATCGGCAATCTGCAGTTCCCGGTCGGAAAGGTTGTTGAGTTGAGGAGTACGGATAGCCTGTGTTTGGAATGTGGAGCTGACGGATGGTGCCGATTGGGTGATCAATCGATACATGAGATCCTGACTGATCCATACTGAACCATCGACTATGGAACGTATGGCATCCTGCAGTCGCTGGGGGTTGGTATAACTGTTGGCGTACCCGATCACGCCAAGCCTGAGAAGGGCCAACCCCTCTGTTTCGCTCGGTCGGTCCGAAAGAATGACGAGTTTACAGTTAGGTTGACGTCTTTTGATGTAGGTTACCGCTGCGAAGTCGATTAAAGGACGGTGAATGAGCAAAAGACCGAAGGTGATCTGTTGCTGAACAAAAATACGCAGGTCTTCCAGCGTGGTGGCCTGGTAGGTGGAGAACATGCGGTTCAGAGCAGTGAACCACCGTTCACGAAGGCGAGGATTGCTGCAACAGAGGATCAGGTTCATCTCATCGCTCCCGAAGTGCTGTAGCCTTGGCCCGCAGAACAGGCTTGAGCAGGTACGAAAGAATGGTTTTTTTGCCGGTGAGAATATCGACTGAAGCGACCATGCCCGGAATAATGGGGAGTGGCTTGTCCTTGCTGCCCAGGAAGTTCTGTTTGGTGCGGAGACGGATCAGATAGAAATCGTTTCCCTCCTTGTCGGTGATGGAGTCGGCACTGATGTGCTCTAAATCTGCCTCCAGTCCGCCATAGGTGGTGAAGTCGTAGGCAGTGAATTTGATGATGGCCGGTTGGTTGGGATGAAGAAAGGCGATGTCAGCCGGTTTGATTCGGGCCTCAACAAGTAACGTATCCTCAAGGGGAACGATCTCGATCAGATCCATTCCCGGTTGAATGGTACCACCGATGGTATTGACTTTGATCTGATTGATGGATCCCCGTACCGGCGAACGGACCGCGGTACGCTGAAGCCGGTCCATCAGGGCCTCGGCATTGGCACTGACACCTTCCAGCTTGGCATACGCCTCGTTCAGCTCGCTGCGAGCAGCGTTATGAAAGGCGAGTTGTTCGCTTTCCATGGCTTTTTTTGCCTCGGCAATCTTCGACTCAACCTTGGGAATGGCAATTCTGGTGGTCTCGATGGCGCCGCTCATCTCGCTGTGTTGACGTTGTAAGCGTAGTACTTCAACCTCAGAGACCGCTCCCTGGGCAATCAGTGGCTTGGTCATGGCCAGTTCCCGTTGGAGCAGCCCGGAGGTTCGACGCAACTCTCCTAATTTTGAGCGGAGCTCTGCCAGTTCCTGTTTACGTTGAGTGTGTTGCTCCTGGAGGATCTGTAGTTTGGCTGTCAGCTGTTCTTTTCTGGAGGTGTAGAGTTTTTGTTCCCGTAGGCCGATTTCCGGCTTTTCTTTACTCACCTCCTCCGGGACATTAAATGGTTTGTCATGGGTTTCCGCCTCCAGACGAGCGATCTGTGCCTTCAGTGCCAGGTAGCTGGCCCGGCTTTCCTGATATGGCGCCGAGAATCTGGTTTTGTCGATTTCAAGTAACAGCTGGTCTTTGTCAACCACGTCACCGACCTGCACCAGCAGTTTGGCAAGGATGCCGCCTTCAAGGTTCTGAACAACCTGTATCTGCTGAGAGGGGATAACCTTGCCATCGCCGCGGGTTACCTCGTCTATCTCAGCCCATGCCGACCAGACAAGGAAACACAGAATAAAAAGGCCGACCAGCCAGACGATCAGGCGACCGCCACGGGGGTCCTGAAGCAACAGTGTGGTTCGGATATCAGTGACCAGGTCAAGGTCTGGTGACGGCAGTCTTCGAAAAAGTCCCTGGGGAGCTGCAGACCGATCGTTGGCTGGAGGTGTTGGTTGTTTGTTCATGATGTCTGTCTACAGCTGTACCTGGCCGCTTCTGATGGCAGTCAAGACCTGGTCTCTTGGTCCATCTGCCACCACCATGGCGTTGTCGATGAGAACGATGCGATCAACCAGATCAAGCAGTGAAGCACGATGCGTAATGAGAATGAGGGTTTTTCCGGGAAGGAACTGCATAAGGTTCTGTTTGAGCCGGGTTTCCGTCCGGTTATCCATGGAGCTGCTCGGTTCATCTAAGATAAGGATGGGCGGATCGTGTAATAGGGCTCTGGCAATAGCAACACTCTGGCGTTGGCCACCTGAAAGGCCGCGTCCCTGTTCACCGATTTCCAGATCAAAGCCCATGGCATGCTTGCCGACAAACTCGGCAACTCCGGAAAGTTCGGCTGCTTTGAGCAGCACGGCATCTTCCACTTCCGGCGAACCAAGACGTATATTATCGCGAATGGTGCCGCGGAACAGCGTGATATCCTGTGGAACATACCCGATGAACCGGCGGAGTTCCGCTGGATCGATCTGGCGAATGTCGGTGTCATCAAGGGCAACAATGCCGGCGGTGGGTGCATACATGCCAAGCAGTAGTTTGCCCAGGGTGGTTTTGCCTGAACCGATGGGACCGATGATCGCCACCCGTTCACCAGACTCTATGGTGAGTGAAACATTGTTTAACGCCAGACCTTTTTGTTCGGGGTACTGAAAATCCACCTGTTCAAAGGCTATCTTTCCCTGGCAGGTACCGCGAAGAAGGAAGTTTCGGTCCAGGGGACGTTCGACCGGCAGTGCCATAATGGCGTCCAGCTCACCGAGAGCTGTTTTGGCCTGGTGATACCGGGTTGCAAGGTTCACCACCTGGAACATCGGAGCAATGGCCTGTCGGGAAAGGATCAAAAGAGCGATGATTCCCCCTTGGGTCAGGTCACCTGTGGATATCCGGTACACACCGGCAATAATTGTCGCCACGGTGGTAACGTTCATGACAAATTCGCAGAAATGGGTAACCGCGGAAGAGAAGAGGCGAGACCGACTGCTCCAGGTGGCAATGTAGCTGACTGCCTCCTCCCAGCCCCGTTGAATCTGACTTTCTGCACCAAGCATCTTGATTGTCTCGATGCCGGCCAGTCCTTCCACCAGGATGGCATTTTTTTGCGCTGATGCCTGGAATGAATGCTCCACCGCCCGTTTGAGCGGTGCCTGGACAGCGTAGGCAAACAGCGCCATCAGAATGACGGCGCTCAGATGAATCCAGACGATCGGTCCGCCAAGATACCAGATGGCGGCAAGTCCCAGGAACATGAAGGGAAGATCGATCAGAGCGGTGATGGAAAAGGAGGTGATGAAATCTCGAATCGCTTCAAATTGCTGTAGTTTTTTAGAAAACCCACCCACTGATTTAGGTCGAACTTCAAGCCTGAGGCCCAGGACTTTTTCCAAAAGTGCTCCGGAGATGCGCAGATTGGCCTTTTTGCCGGCTTCATCGACAAAGTGCCCGCGCAGGCCTTTTAGCAGCAGATTAAATAAGTAGACAAACCCCATACCAATGGCAAGCACCCACAGTGTTTCAAAGGCCAGGTTGGGGATAACCCGATCGTACACGTTCATCGTAAAAAACGGTGTGGTCAGGGCAAAGATATTGATCAGCAACGATGCCAGCAGTACATCACGGTATATCCGCCACGAAGAGAACAGGACACCCCAGAACCAGTTTTTTTCAGTCCTCCGGGCTTGGTGATCAAGTTGATGATCCTGTCGGAACCTGGGACGGGCAAAGAAGACAAATCCACTGAACAAAGCGGTCAGTTCCGACAGGGGCAGCTGTGTTGCACCAAACCCGGTTTCCGGTAAAAGAACGGTAGCCTGTTGCTGACTGTGGTCAACGGCGGTCAGCAGGCACGCCTTTTTCCCCTCAAGAAGAAGAACCGCCGGGAGTTCCAGGCTGGATATCTTTGTCAGTGGTCGTTTGAGCAGCCGGGTCGTTAAACCTGCACGGTCAGCGGCTCGGGGGAACAGTTCCACGGTTAACCGGTTGTCCACCAGCGGTAACCCGGCGCACAGGCCGGTCCGGGAAACCGGCAGATTGTAGAACTTGCCGAGTTGGAGCAGGCAGTCGGTCAGCGGGTCGTCCCCGGTATCTGAACCAGATGCATCGATCCATTCTTTGGCGGGTATCGATTGAGCGGTGTCTGTCATGTTTGTTGATACAGGTAGTTGTCGACGAAACAATTTCTATGCTATGATCGTTGTATCACAAGAAATTCAATCGTGACAAGGAATTCAGCGGAGCTGCCGATGTTGTTTGTAGAACGTGATGAGACAGGAAACATTGTCGCCCTGCGAAAGGGTGAGTCCGGGGCTGGAAAAGAACCGGTTTCCCTGCTCGATGCCGAGATCCTCTCTTTTCTTAGGACTATTGACGATTTTGAATCGTTTTCACATCTTCTGGCAGCCTCAGATGCCTCCATGGTACGGGTTGTCGAAGATCTGATTGATCTGTTGATCGCCAAAAAGGTCATTCTGTTCACAGAGTTGCCATCTGAAGCACAGGAAAAAATTCTCAACCGTAAACAGTTACGCGCCAAGATGTCAGACCACCATCTCGTGGTCGACGACATTATCTAAAAGACCTTGTCTGTTCTACAGTACCGGTTCCGGCCGACGGATAAAATAACCCTGAACTGCATCTATCGGCAGGGCCGTGACAGTCTGCCATTGCTGTTCGGTTTCCACCCCTTCGATAATCACCCGAATATCCAGACTGTGGGCTATGGTACACAGTGTGCTGACAAAGAACGAGGTGTCGTCCTGATCGTTGTGCATGTCGTTGGTGATTGCCCGGTGGATCTTCACATAGTTGGGCAGCAGTGATTTGAGGTAGCCGTAATGGGTGAGGCCCTGGCCGAAATGATCGATACCAACGCCATGGCCCATGGGTTTGATCCGGTCTGCAAAGGTTTTGATGATATTGAAGTGCCGGATGGCTCGGAATTCGGAAAATTCAAAGTTGAGGAGCAGGCCTGCAGCAGCGCATTGGGACAGCTGCGGAAACAGCCAGTCGACAAAGAGTTCGTTTTTCAGGGAGATGGGTGACAGATTGATTGCCACGCGGGGCGGAACCAATCGAGAAGGCGGCAAGGCAATGACATTCTCCAGGATAAGACGATCAAGGGTCGGCATCAGTCCGAGCTGTTCGGCCATGGGCAAAAAGGTACCGGCGGAAATGTGTCGACCGTCACTGTGGGGGATGCGGCTTAAAATTTCGTGATGGATGATTGTGTCCTTGTCACTCTTGCTGACTGTGGGCTGTCCGTACAGGACCAGAGAACGATTTGCCAACACCGTGTCCAGCAGGTGTTTCCACTCGGTCTTGCCAACAGCAACAGTCGCTGCATCATCAAGGGGAAAGATGACTGTGGAGCCGGGGGCACCCTCCTGCCGGGCTGTATTCAGGGCAGTGTCGGCATGGATGAGGAGTTCGTTGAAACTTGTTGGTCGACTGTAGGTCACACCACCGCAGACAACTGTGATGGAAGGTACTGAAGACGAGGTGGTTTTGATAAAATCAAGACTCTTGAGTCGGGTTTCAGCAAGCTCGGTGGCCATGGCCGCATCCATGTTAGGTAGAAGAAGGGCCAGGTCTGGCCCTCCGAGGCGGCCGACAATGGCTTCAGCCTGCTCTACGGCAGTTTTTTGTAAATCGGAGGCCAGCTCGCTGATCAGCTGGTCACCGATTGTGTAGCCCAGCTGCTGGTTGATGCCTTGCAGTTCCTGGATCTGGAACAGGAGGAAGGTACCGTTGACAGGTGTCTCCTTTGCCGCAACCTTGGCTTTGACCTGTGCCTCGAGAAATCGTCGATTGCCCAGACCTGTCAACGGATCCTGATAGACACGCTGCTGGAGTGAGTCAGCCAGGGCTGCCTGCTCTTCAAACATCTCCCGAACCTGCTCTGTCATCTGGTTCATGGCCTTTACCACGCGGCGCAATTCCTGGGTTCTGGGAAGTCTTTCCTGGATGTGAAAGCGTCGCTCACACAGTGCAAGCGCCTGTTCTTCAACCTGTGCCAGTGGCGCAAGGAGTCGGCGTATTCTAAGCAGACCAGCCACGATAACTATTGCAGCAGTGATAGCGAACCACAGAGAAGCTGACTGTACTGCCTGCCATAAGGTGTAGTAGGCGTACCCAGGATGACTTTGTACCGTCACCGTACCGGTCTGCTTCCAACCGTTCATGACCATTGCCTGGGCACTGGGAATTGATAACGGAGTGGCCCGGATAAACCAGGCGGGTACACGCTCAATGGAGACAGTGGACTGGCGATCAAAGAGAACCGTGCCTTGAACATCTTTAAACTGTATGGTTCGATAGTATCCTCGATCAAAGATGGCGTTGATCATAGATTCCATGACAGCTGCATCTGTCCCGTGGGCCAGGCTACTTAAAGACAGGCCAAGGGAAGAGGCAGTGTCTTGAGCGTGTGATTCGAGTTGAGTGATCAGAAACTGTCTGGTTCGTTGCAATTCCCCTACCCATAATCCGACACATAGCAGGATTATGGTGGATAGACCAAAGAACAGCAGTTGACGGTAGAGGGTCATACGAATCCTCATTTTATGGTGTTTCAGACGAGATGCGGTCCAGGAGTTCTCGCCACCGCTTGAGTCGATTATTATTGCCGATCTGTTTTCCTTTACCGCGCTGTTTGGCAAGCCAAAGACCTGAACCATTCAGACTGTACACCGGTACAAGATCGGTACGCTGGGAAGAGGGTTTGATCGCGTCGATCAGGTTATCTAAAACCAATGGCTCCGCCCCCGGAACAGGGTAATAGGTTAAGACCATGTGAGCCTGATTGAGATGAACTGCCTTGACATAGGTGAGGGCAAGACGGTGTTCATCAACCCCCATTTTCAGTAAGGTGAAAAATTTAGCGATGGCAAAATCTTCACAGTCTCCTCCTCGGCTGGCAATGAATTCAATGGGTGTTGCCCAGTAATCCTCTTGTTGCCAGTGGTCGGTGTCAGCAATGAAGGCGTTTGTATTCATAAACCGGTTCACACGCTCAAGCTTGGTTTGCTCACTGTCGACAGTGGTCCGGATGAGGTGCTGCCATGCAAGCAGCCGGGTTCTGGCTTCTTTGCCGAACTGTTGTTCCATGCGCTGTAAAGTCTGTTCTGGAATGAAAAAAGATTCATCGGTCAGCACCGGTGGGACCAGGACAATCAGGATCAGAAAAAGGAGGCTGAAGAGAGGTCTGGCAGCTGATATGACCGATGGCTTCATGGTCAGCAAAGTGGTGTGTGCAACACCCATGGTGCCGGTAAGGACTGAATGGTCAGGATAACGTATCCGGGCCGGATGGGGCTGCGGTAAACATCCCCGTCCATGTCGTCACGAACGGGGATGAGAGAAAGGCAAGGGGCAGCAAACGGCAGAGTGTCAGGATTGGTCGCCGGCAGTGGCCTGCGGCTGTTCTTGAGCGGAGTCTTCGTTGATCAAACCTTCGTCAGGCCATTGCAGCTTTAAAGCAGGGATCAACCGGCCGGTGGCATTGAGAATCCGATACTGGGCATACAGGCCGTCGTAGTCGGCTGTGACCAGCTGACGGGCAGAGTCTATCCGCTCAGCCTCAGCGTCAAGAACATCAAGCAGGGTGCGTTGTCCGATATTCCACTGCTTTGTGTAGGCACTGGCTGTTTTGGTCGCAAATTGAAGACGTTGCTGGAGATAGTCGGTCTTCTTTTTAGCTGCCTCATGAGCTTGCCATGAAAGTCTCGTTGATTCGATGACCTGGCGATGGGTGTGGTTTCAGTCTTTCTGGCCTCGTCTTTCCAGCCATTGAACAGATTGTAGCGGAGGCGAAGAACAACGCGGAGATCTTCACGTTCCTGATCTTCGTCCAGTGAGGTGTTGTAGGTATCTTTCTGCCAAATCTGGTCGGCTTCCAGGTCAATGATAGGCATGAAGGGGCTTTTTGCGACTTCGTCCTGTTTGCGGCGTGCCTCCAGGTCGGCAAGCGCTGATTTAAGTTGGGGATGGTTGGCAACAGCAAGGTTTTCCGCCTCATCCCGGCTTGGAGGTAACAGGGTTGCAGGGGGTTCCGGACGGGTCAGCTGCATCGGCAGGTTACCGACGACCGCGTTGTAATTGGTTTGTGCATCGAGCAGGTTCTGTTCCGTCACCACCAGGTTGGCTTGGGCAAGGTTCAAACGGCTCTGTACCTGATCCATGTCGGCCAGACGGTCAACACCTGACTCGCTTCTGAGTCTGATCTGATCTGAGATACGTTGGTGCAAGGTCAGATTTTCTTGAGCCAGCTCGACAATAGCCTGATTTTTAAGAACCTCCAGGTATACATTGGCTGCTTTTAATGCGGTATTGTCAGCGGTACTGCGCACCACATACGCTTCGGATTCAACTCGAGCCTTTTGACGTTCGACTTCATTCATTGTCGAGAGGCCGGCAAAAAGATTCTGACGAAGACTTATGCGAGCCTCCCGAGGGCTGAGCTCTCGGTCATACGGTTTTTCGACCCAGTCTTTACCGGCGCCGGCTTCAACATTGAGCGTGGGGAAATAACCGGAACGGGCCTGTCGAACCTCTTCATCCCGCGCCAGACGGTTGTGGGCTACAGCACGGATGTCAGGGT
Source organism: Desulfobulbus oligotrophicus (assembly GCF_016446285.1). Lineage (NCBI taxonomy): Bacteria > Pseudomonadati > Thermodesulfobacteriota > Desulfobulbia > Desulfobulbales > Desulfobulbaceae > Desulfobulbus > Desulfobulbus oligotrophicus. The sequence goes on along the minus strand of NZ_CP054140.1, from coordinate 45,138 downwards.
TGCTGCTGATCATTTTCTGTACAGCATCCTGGAGTGTTTCCGCTCCTGCAAACATGCTTGTGCCGAAACTTCCTAAAGCCGCGAATGCACAAACTGCACAGTATTGCCGTAATCTCATTGGGACTCCTTTGGGATTGTGGTTGATAATACCGAAGCAAGGCAAGTGGATATTCGACTTTATTCTTGCTGGTGATAAAAAACAGCAAATCATTACACAACCTAAAGAAATGATGCAACTCTTTACTGGCGATTTTTGAGGTGAGGCAAGGCGTCTGACCTGTTTGGAGGCTCTGTCTCCTGTGTGCCACGGCAGCTTGTGTTGAGCGGTTGATCGTACTGCCGGTGATGTAAAAATGTGGCGCATGTCCATGTGAGACAAGAGTGGAGAGCTGTTGTGCATGTCAAGATCAACCGGTTGGTGACAGTGTCCTTTTGCCGGGCAGACAAACGGTGTCGGAGTGTCTGCTTCGGCAAAATGAAAAAAGGTTTGGCAAGGACGACTAAAGAGTTGCAATTATCTGTCTGATATCTTATTCGACCGAAACAGATGCGACATCCTGTATATAGAACGGTTTTGCTGATCATTACGATAGGTGTTCCGCCTTCCTGGAAAGAGGATACAATCATCTTTGCAGAGTAAAAGGATATTATATCAACATCACGGATACTCTCCTTTTTGTTTTGACTGATGATGAACGTTCCATTTTGTGTATAGACACACTCTTCTACACTTTATTCACCATATCTCTACAGTTTATACTGAAACATCCGGTCTTGAAGTAATATACACTGGTTTTGGTAAACATAGCTCATATGCAACGCATCAACCCTTGTTGAACAAAACACCGGTGTTGTTGTGTGCAAAAGGACTGAATTTGAAAATATGCACTCAATAGAACAACATCCATTGGTTATTCATACCGACTGGAGCCGTTCGTGGGGAGGTCAGGAAATCCGAGTTCTTACGGAGCTCAAAGAGTTGCGTAAGCACGGCTTTCGTGTTGGCTTGATCGTTCCTCAGGAAAGTGAGTTGGCATGGCGCGCCGGCGTTGAGAATATAGCTGTGTATCCCATTAAAAAATTTGCCAAATTCAATCCCGGATCCTGGTGGGATCTGATCATACTTATCCGGGCTCTTAAACCAGCGGTCATCAATACCCATTCGTCGGAAGACTCCTGGATGGTGGGGGTTATTGCTCGTTTTTGCTGCATCCCGCTCATTATCCGTACACGACACGTCTTGGCACCAGTTTCCTCAACGTTCAGCTATAAATTTTTTCCTCATATAGTTTTTACGTGCAGTGCAGCGATTGCTGACCAGTTGGCCCTGAAAGGTATTTCGCGCGACAAGCTAATCGTTCTTTCAACCGGCAACGATGAGGCGCGCTTTCGTTTTTCCCGACAGCACCGTGAATCGATTCGACAAGCCTACAACATTGCCGACCCAGATATTCTCGTGGGGAATGTCGCCTTTTTCCGCCATTATAAAGGTCTGGCATTTGTTATACGGACTGCAGCGGTAATGCCCGCTCATTTTCGCTTCATGCTGGTCGGTGATGGTGAAGAACTCCTGGGGCTTAAGGCGCTCGCCAACGAATTGGGAGTAGGTGATCGGGTGATTTTTGCAGGACACCAGGAACAACCCGAGCACTATTTCAGCGCTTTTGATCTCTTCTTTTTTTCTTCCTACGAAGCTGAGGGTGTCTCTCAGTCGCTTATTCAAAGCCTTCTCAACGGTCTTCCGGTATTGGCCTGCCGTCTGTTATCAACGGTCGAGACTCTTGGTTTTATTGAGGATTACCGACTGGTGGACTATAATGATGTGACGGCTGCTGGCCAGGCTCTGCAAGATCTTGCCAGGTTACCTCGCCGCGATCCTGAGCGAATGGAAAAACAGCATCAAGCTGTAGCAGACCACTATGGTACCAAAACAATGGTACAGTCTCTTTTAGAAACATACCGCCGATTCGGTGTATTTTCTCAAGATTGAGACGTTTTTACGACGTGCGGGCCGAATTTTACAATATTCAACGTCCCCTCTCTTTGCGCCTTAAGATGTTGGTGCACGAGGAGCAGCATAATTGCTTACCCCCTCCTGTTTACAGCAGGATGAATCCGGGGGGTGAGGGGTTCTGTCATCCTGATCTTTGAGTGTGTGTAGGGTGTGCAAACAAAGCCTGCATGTTCATCATCGCCTCTCCGGTGTTTTCAAAGCAGCTGAAGAGGCAGATCCTCAGCCTCTGGCTATACATGTTCCGCAACCGAGCGGTTATTGACTTCCCGGCTCACTTGCGTTGTAGTAAGAACAATATAAGCAGGATCGTGCAACAACCGTGTGAATACCCTGTTTCTATGTGCTGATAGGCCTGTTTGGGGCAGGATATTTGTGTTTCTATCGTACCATAAAATTTTTGGTGTGAGGTGTGCGCATGCAGCGATACCTTAGGCTTATGATGATGGCTTTATTGAGAAGTGGTCTCGGAAATTTGGACAAGCTCTTAAGTGGAAAATCTGCTACCACTAACGCCCAACGATGGGCACAACATGGAGCAGAAAATGGCAAAAAGAACGAGGCGGAAACATTCAGCAGCATTTAAAGCAAAAGTGGCCTTGGCTGCGATAGCCGGTGACAAAACATTGGCTGAATTAGCCCAGCAGTTCGAGGTCCACCCCAACCAGATCACCACCTGGAAACGACAATTAAGCGAGGGCGCCTCAAATATTTTCGATAAATCCCCGGCTAAGCCGGAAGTTGACCTGAAGGCACTGCACGCCAAGATCGGGCAATTAACGCTGGAAAACGATTTTTTAGAAAGCGCGCTCACCAGGGTGGGACTGCTGAGCGCAAAGCGATAATTGACCGCACTCACAAACTCCCTGTGACAAGACAGGCCAAGTTGGTTGGCATCAGTCGCAGCAGCCTCTATTATCGTCCCAGGCCCGTTGCGAAGGCCGATTTGGAGTTGATGCGCCGCCTGGACGAGTTGCATCTGGAGCGCCCGTTCATGGGCGCCCGCATGTTGCGTGATCAGGTTGATCGAGCGGGCATTAAAGTTGGCCGCAGGCATGTGGGTACGCTGATGAAACGCATGGGCATCGAGGCGCTGTACCGGAAACCGGGAACCAGCAAGAAACACCTTGGTCACAAGGTATATCCCTATCTCATGCGGGGGATGAGGATTGACCGAGCCAATCAGGTCTGGGCGCTGGATACGACCTATATCCCGATGGCCAAAGGCTTTGTTTATCTCACAGCCGTGGTTGACTGGGCCAGCCGGAAAGTGCTGGCGGCCAAGATCGCCATCACCCTGGAGGCCTGCCATGCTGTCGATGTTCTGCAGGAGGCGTTCACCCGCCATGGTACGCCTGAGATCATTAACACCGACCAGGGGAGCCAGTTCACTGCCGAGGAATTTGTCCGGGCGGTCAAAGACCGCGGATGCAAGCTCAGCATGGATGGCCGGGGCGGCTGGCGGGACAACGTGTTTGTGGAACGATTGTGGAAGTCAGTCAAGTACGAAGAAGTGTATCTCCATGCCTATGACTCAGTCGTCGAGGCCCGCAGATCGATCATACGTTATTTCGACTGGTACAACCGCTGTCGACCACACTCCAAAATAAAGAGAAAAACGCCTAACGAGGCGTATACCGCGATGCTGCCGGCGGTCCAACAGGCAGCCTAACTATGGACAGAGATTTCACTTAAAAATTAGAAGATCTTGTTCAGACAAGTGGAGCCACCTCTATTGATCTGGTCATCGGTTCCCGGACTTCTTTGGGGAGATGACCGCCCAGATGCCTGTCTTCTTTTCTCCCAGTCCGATGCGTCTGAACTTTTACAGGCAACTGTTTCTCCAGGTGTGGTCAGCAAGGCCGTCTCACCAGCAGGCATGAGTTGCCGTTACTTTTATAAAGAGGATGGCGGCGTGTTTGGAGTGACCGTGACCCACAGTACCAGCGCGACGATCAGTGAGGAAGGCATCTATGCATCTGCTGCCGATGTCATGATGAGACAGCTGCGAGCCCGAAAAAACAGCACATATGCAGCCTCGTTTTTACGCACATTTTCTGATCTTGGTGAGGAGAGTTTTTGGGACGGCACAGCTCTTTGGCTTCGTAAACACGATCACCTTGTACGAATCAGGCCGGAACCGCGTGTGGTGGGAACGTTCACGGATAGAGCTGCTGCCGACGCAGCCAAGCGGGAGCGCAGTTTGGCATTGGCTCTGGCCGCCGGCAAGGTAATCGTGGCCCGCCTGCCCTGATGACCGGGTTTCGGTAGACCCGGACAGTGGATGGAAGGGTTAGTTGTTTGATCTCCTGTACGGATGGTAGATGAGCCCTGAGCAACATTTATCAGGATACAGGTTGCAGGCCTCTTTCTCTTTCTGGAGCATCTATGAGATATGGGCCGTTCCGGGGTGCCGGTCCGTTGTATAAGTGGCAAGTTGTGCACTATTCGGCAGAACGAGCCATCAGTTCCAGAAGCACTTGATCAAGGCGATCACATTTTTCATTGAGTACGGCTAAGTCACGATTGATTGCTTGGCCATGCTCGTATTTTTTTTCAGCAGTCTGCAAGTGGTTACGAAGGGTCGTCAACGGATCGTTTATCTCGTTGATGAATCGTTTAGCGGTCATGTCAGCTGTTCGTATTCGCTCAACCGCCAGTTGTTCCGCCTGCAGCGCCTGCAGGTGATTCAGGTAAAAACAGAGAGCCGCATGGTTCGCCAGTAAGTGCAGTGGCTCCCAGTGCGTGCCGGACTCGCAAATACCTGCGTCATTGAAGCCGATCAGAAGAAGACCCTGGATCTCACTTTTGTACACCATTGGCACCCCGAGCATGCCTTTTGTTCCCAACATGTGAAGCAATCGGGCATCAAGAGGACGGATCGGCTCTTTTCCCTGCTCTGTTGTAAAAAAGTGCATGAGACGCTGATGAACGAGGGCGTTTCCCGGCAGACTGTTGGCGTACTGTTGGGGCGAGAAGGTGAGGTTGTTGAACTCGCGTGGCAGTGTACTGTTGGGAGTGGTTACACCGGTAAGATCGCCGGACTCCCTGTCCAGAACCATGATGAGAAAAGCACTGACGTTTAAAAGTCTTTTCAGTCCCTGTTCAACTGCTGCGAGAACCTGTTCGGGCTTTTCTGCAGTAAGAAGAGCGTTGAGCAGATCACTTATCAGGAGAATTCTGCGATTCTGATCGGCCGGATTCTGGTGGACTTCTTCCTGTGAACCTGTACGTTTTGCAGCCTGTTTATGAGAAGCTGTATCCTGCTGCGAGATTCGTATGCCAAGCTGATTGGCCAACAGTTTGATCTGCTCTTCAACCCCGTTGTACAGGGAGCAGACCTGTTCAGGAGACAAACCAAAGAGGCGGTCGGCGGCCTCCAGGCAATGTTCACCATTGTCTGTGGTATTGTGGCTGAGCAGGTTGGCGAGATAGGCAATTCTGGTCAGTGGCAGGGCCTGTTCCACTTCTTCAAGAGTGTGGTGATGGTAACGGACAGCATCTGTGAGGAGCGTCGGCAGACGCCATTCTTCGCAGAGCCAGGCTCCGGCAGCGCAATGATTGATGTTGAATTTTTTTTCTTCCAGAACGATCAGGTGATCATTCTGAAGGTGAGAGCTTTTGTGGAAAAACGGGGCATAGGTGTCGGGAAAAGCTACGTGGAGCAGCAGCTTGCCGATATCGTGCAGTAATCCGGCCAGATAGGCTTCGGACGGGTTGTTGTATGCCGCTGTTAAAGCAATGTTTCGAGCAATAAGAGCGTTGGCAAGGCTATGATACCAGAACCGGCTGATCGACGCCTGATCAGTACTTTTTATCCGTTGAAAAACCTGTTGCACCGAGAGGCTGATAACCAGATTTCTGATTGTGTCCGCACCAAGATAAACAACAGCCTGCTCAACGTTGAGAAATGATCGTCGTGCTCCGATAAATGCGGAGTTTGCCAGTTGCAGGAGTTTGGCGCTGATGGCCGTGTCTTTGTCGATTATGCCCGCAATTTCGGAAAGATTGATTTCAGGTTCATGACACCTGTCAATCAACTGTACCAGAATTTGTGGCATGCTTGGAAGATTTCCGGAGATTTTAAGTGCATTCAGGGCAGGATGTAAACGTGTCATCGTCGGTGCAATCGTTAGGAAGAGGCGGCTGTTTTTTCAGTGCTTAATACTGGTATAGCAAAGCGATATTGAAAAATCCAGGAACGAACAGAGAGAAATTCAATATTTTTTGCCAGTGACTCCATAAAGAACGCCTGGTATACACAGTGGATATCTTCCGCTGGTCCTGGTAGACGGCTGAGAATGATAAAACGACAAGTTCCTATCCTGTGAAAGGATGATGCCTTTACGTATAACGATGAACAAATGAGAGAGGTGTGGTGTGAAGGTCAATGGCAAGGTGTACCGCTCGATCTGGTTGGCCGACGACGGGGTCGGGGTTGAGATCATCGATCAGACCCAATTACCCTTTCGCTTTGTCACCGTCCGTTTAAACACCCTGGACGAGGCCATGGATGCCATCAGCCGCATGCTCGTACGCGGCGCGCCTCTCATCGGCGCAACCGCAGCCTACGGGATATGTCTGGGGTTACGTGAAGGCGTTTCATCAGAGTCTCTTGAGAAAATGGCTGTCCGTTTGGTGAGTTGTCGGCCGACAGCGGTCAACTTGCGCTGGGCGGTTGATCGTATGCTCCGGGTACTGCTTCCGTTGCCGGAAAAGTCGCGTTTGCTGGAAGCTTACCAGGAGGCTGCGCGGATCTGTGAGGAAGATGTGCAAACCAATGAGGCCATCGGGCGGCACGGTATGGCATTGATTCGTGATATTTGGCACAGCAAACAGAAAAACGGGCCGGTGAATATCCTCACCCACTGCAATGCAGGCTGGCTGGCCACGGTCGACTGGGGAACAGCGCTGGCACCGGTTTATGCTGCGGCTGATGAAGGGATTCCGGTGCATATCTGGGTGGATGAGACCCGGCCCCGTAATCAAGGTGCCGGTCTTACCGCCTGGGAGCTTGTAGCTGCTGACATTCCACACCACCTGATAACCGATAATACCGGCGGACATCTGATGCAGCATGGTTTGGTTGACTGCTGCATTGTCGGTTCCGATCGGACCACTGCTGCTGGAGATGTGTGCAATAAGATCGGTACCTATCTGAAGGCATTGGCTGCATCTGATAACAACATCCCCTTTTACGTTGCCTTGCCGGGGTCAACGGTGGACTGGACTCTGCATGACGGGTTGGCTGAAATCCCGATTGAAGAGCGCGATGAGCTCGAAGTTCTCCGCATCCGGGGCAAAGATGAGGAGGGAAGGGTGTGTGCTGTGGCCATTGCTCCGGAGGCCACCCCGGCGCTCAACCCCGCCTTTGACGTTACACCCGCTCGACTGGTGACGGGCCTGATTACTGAACGGGGGGTGTGTGCTGCCGGCCGTATCGGATTGTTGTCGCTCTATCCGGAGCAGGCGCAATGATTGCCCCTGATCTGCGTAAACAGATTCTGACCACAGCGCTTGCCATGAACGAGCGCGGCCTGAACCAGGGCAGTTCAGGAAATATCAGTGCGCGTCATGGGCACGGGTTGCTGATCACCCCGTCTGCCCTGCCCTATGAGCAGTGCACCCCTGATGATGTGGTCTGGATAGACGGGGAAGATAAGGTGCATGGGATGCGTAAACCTTCTTCAGAATGGCGGATGCATGCCAATATTTATCGTTCGTTCCCACAGGCCGGGGCTATCCTGCATGCGCACAGCATGTACTGCACTGCCCTTGCCTGTCTGGAACGCTCCATCCCGGCCTTTCATTATATGATAGCTGTAGCGGGCGGTGACTCCATCCGGTGTGCACCCTACGCCCTCTTTGGTTCTGACGAGCTTTCAGCAGGTGCAGTCAGTGCCCTGCACGGTCGATCCGCTGCTTTGCTTGCCCACCATGGAATGGTCTGTTTTGCCGTAGATCTGGAAAAGGTACTGGCCCTAGCTGTTGAGGTGGAAACGCTGGCACACATGTACCTCCAGGCACTGCAGGTGGCCGGTGAGCCGCCTTTGCTTTCCCGGGCAGAGATGGACGCGGTGTTGGAGCGGTTCAAAGGCTATAAACCGTAGCTTCTTCACCTCTGTTTCAGCTCAGATAGAGGGCCGACCCGATGTGATAGACAGTCACCGCCATGATAAATGCAAGGAGTGTGTTGAAGGCCATGGAAAAGAAGGCCCATTTCCATGAACCCGCCTCCCTGGCGATACAAACCACCGTGACAAAGCAGGGCGCATAAAACATGATGAAGACCAGCACGGTCAGAGCCACTACAGGATTCCAGTTCGGATCTTTGGCAAGTCGTTTGCTGAGCGAGGTTGCCTCCTCCGGATCCACTTCACCCAGTGAGTAAGCTGTACCCATTGTGGAGACGATGACCTCCTTGGCGGCAAACCCGCCGAGAAGAGCAATGTTTGTTCTCCAGTCAATTCCCGCATAGCGACTGATATTTTCAAGGGCAAGACCTGTCCGGCCGGCAATGGAGTTTCGGAGCCCCTCACTGGCCTCATCCGCGTCTATTTTCTGCAGTGCCTGTTGCAGGGCTGCTTTATCTGCGGTGTTGAAGGTTGTCTCTGCCTGCGTACGCAGATGAGCAAAATGTGCTTCTCGTTCCTGGGGCAGCCCGGGATAGGTCATCATGGCCCAAAGCAGAATAGAGACACCGAGGATAACTGTGCCGGCTTTTTTCATGTACTGCCAGGTGCGTTCCCAGGTGTGGATGAGCACCCCCCTGAAGGTCGGGAAACGATAAGGAGGCAGTTCCATGACAAAGGGTGTTGAAGAACCTTTCAGAATGGTCATGCGTAAAAATTTGGCAGCACAAAGGGCGACCACCCAGGTGGCAATGGTGGCCAGAAACATGTACAGCGCTTTATGATCAGCGAAAAACGTGCCGATCAGGAGGGTCAGCACCGGCAGTTTGGCACCGCAGTTCATAAAGGAGACAGTCAGGAGGGTTGCCAGCCGTTCTTTGGGTGAACGCAGGGTTCTGGTAGCCATGACACCGGGAACAGCACACCCGCCGGCTATACCACCGGAGACGATGAACGGCATGACTGAGGAGCCGTGCAGTCCAAAGAAGTGGAATATACGGTCCATCATAAAGGCAACTCTTGCCAGGTAGCCGGAGTCTTCCAGGATAGCGATGCCAAAAAACATAAACATAAGAATCGGCACAAAGCTGAAGACACTGCCAACACCATCAATGACGCCGGAGATCATCATTGATTTAAGTGGACCGTCGGGCAGGAGTGCATCAACACCTCCACTGACAAGCCCGAAAAAGCCGTCGAGCAGATCGACAAAGGCCGTACTGTAATTGAAGGTAAAAGTGTAGAGTCCAAAGAGGACTGCGGCCATGATAAGCGGGCCGACGATACGATGGGTGACAACCTTGTCGATTTTGTCCGAGGCGTAAAGGCGGTCAGCAATAAATTGCCGGGTAACGATACCGTGGTGAATAATAGATTTGATGTAACCGTAACGATGGTCGGCAATCACCGTTTCCGGGTAAACACCAAGGGTGTCTTGGAGATGCTTGGCCACCTCTTCGCACTCTTTTTTAAGCCGTTGTGCCGCCTCGGGATAGGTTGCCGCCATTTTTTGGACAATCTGTTCGTCGTTTTCCAGTAGCTTGACGCCAAGCCAGCGCGGAGGATAGATTGCTGTGAGCGTGGTACAGCTCTCAATGTCATCAGTCATTCGGTTAAGCGCTTCATCAATATCTGATCCATAGCGCAGATGAACAGGAGTTGGTTTTTCCCCGGCTTTAATCGTGGCAAGCACCGTGTCAAGCAACTGATCAACCCCCTTGCCGCTGCGGGCCACGATGGGCACGACCGGCACGCCAAGGCGGGCTTCCAGTTCATGGGCATTGATGCTGATCCCTCTTTTTTCAGCCACGTCGACCATGTTAAGAGCGATGACCATGGGTACCCCTAATTCGAGAAACTGAGTACTCAGGTAAAGGTTTCTCTCCAGGTTAGAGGCATCAACCAGGTCGATAACCACATCGGGTTTGTCGTTGATCAGAAAATCACGGGCAACGAGTTCTTCGATTGAGTATGCGGTGAGTGAGTACGTACCTGGTAAGTCAACGATACGCAGGCCCTGCCCGTTGTGAAGAAGATAGCCCATCTTCTGCTCAACAGTAATGCCCGGATAGTTGCTGACGTGCTGTCGGGAGCCGGTAAGGTGATTGAAGAGGGTGGTTTTGCCGGCATTGGGGTTGCCGGCCAAAGCGATAGTGAAGGCGGTGTTCATGGAAATTATGTGTTAATTTGGTTGGTTAAGGATATATCCGCGCATCTGTTACAATGGTTTTTTTGTCGGCAGTACAGTTTTACCGTCATGCACGGGAGTGGGCGCAGCACAGGGGGAACGTTCTGAATGAATGCTGCCGGCCAGATTATGGCTTCTGTACAGGAGGTGTCACCTTTTCCTGTGTTGGACAGGAAATACTTTCTGCACATCCGGAACAGCCGCAACCGCAAGAGACTGTGTCAGGACGACGGACAAATCTCCAGATCCGGCGGGCCAGAAAAATACCGGCAACAATGACAACCGAGGCAACAAGTAGTTTTTGCATGGGGCATACCTTTAATAAGAGAAGAGGTCGTTGAAATCCTGATGTTTTGTGAATGTTTACTCGTTGAGTCCTCTTGTTTTGTCCGGTTGGTACTATTGTAAATCACACAGGGGTCACGAGGATTGAGGATGCTGCTAAAGCGTCCAGACTGATAGTACCGCCATTAACTTTAACCATGCATTGCTGTCCGCCTCCTTTGCAGAGTAGTTCCAGCTCTGACCCGGGGAAAACACCTAAGTTTGCCATCCTGGCACAGGTTCTCCGATCACCATTGACTGAACAGACGCGTATGCGGCGATGACAGCAGGATTCCGTAAGCGGCATACTTGTTGTGTCTTTATTCCGATCGCATCGTTTTTTCCACCGGCAGAGGTTCCCCAGTTCGTTCAGCAATACACAGGAAAATCTGTTTGTTTGTTTGCAGCTCATAGTTTGCATACCGTGCGATGAGTAACAGGTGGTTATATCAACAGTGCGCCTGGTTTTTCTTGTTTGTCAAAAAATCGCAGCGTACAGATTGAATAGAGAGTTTCAGTATACCAGACATTAGGGATCGCTAACAACTTTGGCCAGAAAAAAGTTAGGCGCGGCTGTATTTTACAGGTAGTCAAAAGAAGACGATACAATGCAATGCCTGTGCTACAGGGTGGTGTCAACTGACAGGGTTCTGTTAAAAGTGACATGGATCGATGAAGATTTATAGTGTCACATCGACATCAATGTAGTCGGCTTCATTGTTTCGCAATGTCAGGGTACCGTCCATGACTCTCAGGGCGACCGGGTCGTTCAACGGTGCTCGCTGTTTGACCGTAATTTTTGTGCCTGGGATAAGTCCCATTTCCCGGATGCGTCGGCCAAGTTCCCCCCCAACCTTGACAACGGTGATGGTGCCGGTTTGATTAATTGCCATTTTGCGCAGATTGATGATTGCCATGGTTTTCCTTGATTGTTGAAAAGAAACAGCGTCCAGCTTGACTGTAGAGTTTTCGGTACGCCAAACATTGGGTATTGTCAACAACTTTAACCGGGAAAGAGCAGGGGGTGATTGTTTTTTTGCCGACAGGCGGAAGAAAACAACCAGTGGAAATGCTTATGTCACGGGATAGTACCGATCAGAAGAGTCTTTATTGGGAAGGATATGGATCAATGTGAAACTATGGTATCACTTTGACATCAAGGTGGTTGGCCTCATTGTTGTGTAAGGTCAAGGTGCCGTCATGACTCGCAGTGCGACCGGGTCGTTCAACGGTGCGCGCTGTTTGGCGGTAATCTTTGTGTTGGGAACAAGTCCCATTCCCTGGGTGCGCCGGCTAGGTTCGCCCTCAACCTTGACAACGGTGATGGTTCCGGTTTGATCCATTGCACATTGTGCAGACTGATGATCGGCATGTTCCCCTTATTTAGATTCGCTGATTTTGGCCCAGCTGTCACGCAGGGTGACGATCCGGTTAAAGACGGGTTTTCCTGATGATGATCTTGATTCACTGTCCAGACAGAAGTAACCCTGCCTTTCAAACTGGAAGCGATCGTCGATGGTTGCCTGGCCAAGCCCTGGTTCCAGCATGCACGAGGTGAGAATGGTCAATGAATCTGGATTGAGAAAGTCTTTGAAATCCTTTTCTTTATCAGCATCCGGATACTCAGCGGTGAACAGGCGGTCGTAAAGACGTATTTCGGCCTCCAGCGCGTGTGGAGCGGAGACCCAGTGAATGGTCCCCTTGACCTTGCGGCCATCGGGGGCATTGCCTCCTTTGGTGGCGGGATCGTACGTGCAGCGTAATTCGACTATCCGGCCCTGGTCGTCTTTGACAGCTTCCTGACAGGTGATGAGGTATGCGTAACGCAACCGAACCTCGCGGCCGACACTGAGCCGGAAGAACTTTTTGGGTGCGTCTTGCATGAAGTCGGTACGTTCTATGTAGAGTTCCCGGGAAAACGGCAGTATTCGTGTCCCCATATCCGGGTTTTGAGGGTGATTCTGGGCAATTAGCTCTTCCGTCTGATTTCCCGGATAATTGGTCAGCACGATTTTTAATGGATCAAGAACCCCCAATACCCGTTGCGCATGACTGTTGAGATCGTCACGAACAGCATTTTCCAGCACCCCCATATCAATCCAGGATTCCCTTCGGCCAATACCAACGGTTGCACAGAAGTTGCGGATTGAGGCCGGCGTATACCCTCGACGTCGCAGTCCCGAGATGGTCAGCATGCGAGGGTCGTTCCATCCGGCAACATGACCTTCGCTGACAAGTTGCAGCAGTTTGCGTTTGCTGGTGACTGTGTAATTAATGTTAAGGCGTGCGAATTCAATCTGACGTGGATGGTTGGGGGTCTTCAGTGTATCTAAAACCCAGTCGTATAATGCTCTGTTGTTCTCAAATTCAAGGGTGCAGAGGCTATGGGTGATATTTTCCAGCATGTCCGAGAGGCAGTGAGTGAAATCGTACATCGGATAGATGCACCATCTGTCACCGGTCCGGTGATGGGTGGATTTAAGAATGCGGTAGAGTACCGGGTCGCGCAGCACAATGTTCGGTGAGGCCATGTCGATCCTGGCTCGAAGCACACAGGCGCCTTCGTCAAATTCACCGGCACGCATCCGGGCGAAAAGATCGAGGTTTTCTTCCACCGACCGGTCACGGTACGGACTCTCCTTGCCGGGTTCGGTCAGGGTTCCGCGATATTCACGGATCTCATCGCCGCTTAAATGACAGACATATGCCTTGCCCATTGTAATCAACCGGACAGCAAAATCATGCAGCTGGTCGAAATAATCCGATGCATAGTAGAGATGTGGCCCCCAGTCAAATCCGAGCCAGCGGACATCCTGCTTGATTGATTCGACATATTCCGTTGACTCTTTGTCCGGATTGGTATCGTCGAAACGCAGATGACAGGTGGCATTGTTTTCCGCGGCAATCCCGAAATTCAGGCAGATTGATTTGGCGTGACCAATATGAAGAAACCCGTTGGGTTCCGGAGGAAACCTGGTAACAACCGTCTTATGTTTGCCGGTGGCAAGGTCATTGGCAATGATTTGACGGATAAAATCAAGCGGCTTGCTGTTGGTGTTTTTTTCAGTGATCATGGGATGCTGTTGTGGCTAATCATTGACGGGAAGCGAAAAGATGATCGATGCTGCTGAGTCGCGCTACTACCTTTGTCCTGCCCAGAGTGGTGATGATGTCAAACATGGAAGGACCGGCCAGTTGCCCGGTGAGAACGGTGCGCATGGCATTGATCAGGACCCCTGGTTTGATGGCAAGTTCATCGGCCAGTTGACGAGTTGCCTGTTCGGTCGCTTCGGTGCTGAATTCGGTCAGCTGTGCAAAACGTTTTGCCAGTGTAGGTAACCAGGTACCCAGCTCCGGGAATTTGAGTACATTTTTGGCAAGGGGTTTAGGGTCAATCTCGTACGCATCAGAGAAATAAGCACGTCCACGGGTGACAAAATCTTTTGTGGTGTGAAACCGGTCCCGGATCATATCAAGTGTTGTAAGATACCAGTCGTACCGATTTGTCGCATAATCCGGATCCCAAAGGGCTTCTGCTTCAAGTTCTTTCCGGACCATTTCTCCCAGGAGCTGTATATCCATGGTGCGCAGATAATGTTCATTGACAGCGATCAGTTTCGGATCTGTGAAAAATTTTGGATCCCCAGGTTTGAAGTTGAACACTGAGTTGGCTCGACTTACACGTGAGAGATCGAAAGCCTGGATCAATTCGTCACGGGAAAAGAACTCCTGGTCAGTGCCCGGGTTCCAGCCGAGTAAACAGAGAAAGTTGCAGACTGCCCAGGGGATGAAGCCGTGGTCACGATAAAACTGGACGGCGACCACTTCACCGTGGCTGCGTTTGGAGATCTTGCGTTTTTGCAGATCAAGGGTAAGAGGGATATGAGCGAAAATCGGCATGGGTGCGGATAAGGCTTCGTAAAGCAACACCTGGCGCGTGGTATTGGTCATGTGGTCTTGGCCTCGAATGATATGCGTGATCCGATCGCGTATATCATCGACAACATTGCACAGGAGGTAAAGGGGCTTACCGTTGGAGCGAACAATGACAAAGTCTTCGATGTCAGCATAGTTGCGCTCAATCCGACCCAGGACCTCATCGTCGTAGAACATGGATCCCTGCCGTTGGGGAACCTTGAAGCGGATAACCGGTGCAAGACCCCGGCTCTCCTTTTCCCGGACCTGTTCTGGAGTGAGGTGACGGCACGTACCATCGTATCCGACATCCCGTTGTTTCGCTTTTACGGCTGCCTCTCGTTTTTGTTCCAGTTCTTCTTTGGTGCAAAAACATTTGTAAGCATGGCCGGATGCCAGCAAACGATCGGCGGCGGCAAGGTGGTCGGAAGCGTAGTCAGTCTGAAAGTACGGGCCTTCATCCCAGTCAATACCAAGCCACTGTAAACCTTCGATGATACCGTCGATGGAGGCTTGAGTGGACCGTTCTTCGTCAGTATCTTCAATGCGCAGGATGAGCTTGCCGTGATGTTTTTTGGCAAACAGCCAGTTAAACAGCGCTGTTCTTGCGCCACCAATATGGAGATAGCCTGTCGGGCTGGGCGGAAAGCGAACACGTACCTCTTCCATACAGTTTCCCTTTGAGTGTTTGTTGATTTTGTGCTGAATAGTTATGATGATTAAAAAACTAAGTATATAGCGTTTTGGTGGATTCTCTTCAAGGAGAAGCTGCTGGTGTCACTGACAGTGACTCAACAGTTGCAAGGTATGCCTGACGACGGATGCTACTTTAACATTGTCGTCATCCGGTAATGTCGGTATATTTTCAGGCAATATACTTTTTTTGTGGAGTGTGGGTTATTTTGACATTGTCAGGAAGCTGTCTGTACTAAAAGTCGTTATCTATGAATTGCTAAGTGTGCCGCCATGATCGAAAATCAGTTGAATTGCGAAGAATGCCCAGATGGTCGAGTGAAAGATGCCTCCGGTCGTTGTGTTATGCCGAAGGTCACCTTTGCCTCATTCATTCTTTCGTTGAACACCTCTGCTCTGTTCCACATGGGTGAGCTGGAGCATCCTGAAACACGGGAACGGGTGGTCGATCGAGAACTGGCCAAGCATTCTATAGACACTTTGGCCTTGATAGCTGATAAAACCAGGGGGAATCTGGAGCCGGATGAGAACGAACTGTTAACCCGTATCCTCTACGAACTTAAGATGCGATTTGTTAAACTCGTGTAGTAACCATCGCAATGCCATCATTGCGGTAATAGAACAGATGCGTTTGAAGCTCCAGGCACCGGCAAAAATTAACCTGAATCTGCATATAACGGGGCGTCGATCAGATGGATATCATCTGCTTGATTCCCTGATGCAAAAGGTCAGTTTGTACGATGAGGTGGATCTTGAATTGTGTCCTGCCGGCATCAGTTTGGAATGTTCCGGTGAACCGGTACCTGCAGGCAGGGAGAATATAGTTGTCAGAGCGGCTGAGTTGTTTTTTGATGCAACTGCCGACCGTAGAAGGAAAAACAGCAGCGGGGTGAGCATAAAGTTGATTAAACGGATCCCGGTTGCCGCAGGTTTAGGAGGAGGGAGCAGCAATGCTGCAGCTGTGCTTCGCGGACTCAATATACTGTGTGACTGTCCCTGTTCTGATGAGGAGCTGGTGAGGTTAGGTTTGCAGTTAGGGGCGGATGTCCCTTTTTTTTTAATCGGTGCCGGTGCTGCCCGCGCTGCTGGAATAGGAGAGATCCTGCATCCTGCACCCTCCTTGCAGAACGTTAGTGTGCTTTTGGTTAACCCTGGAGTTTCGGTTTCGACGCGTTGGGTTTACGAGACTTTTGCGTTGACAAAACATCGGCGAGCCGATAAGGTATCTCGTTTGCAAAACGAGACTTACAAGGCGGTGGGCTGGTGTAACGCAAGAGAAAACCCTGCGTTGCCGGCTGTGATGGAAAACGACCTTGAGGTGGTCACGATCGCAAAGGTTCCAGAAGTTGGCCTCATTAAAGACGGCTTGCTTGCAGGCGGTGCTTTTGTGGCATTGATGTCCGGATCCGGGCCAACGGTTTTTGGCTTGTTTGTTGATTCGGCACAGGCTGATGAGTGCTGCACCATGTTCAAGTCGAGGTTTCCGCATACATATGTTGTGACTCCTGTTCAAGAGCAATGAGTTCCAGACTTAGTCCGATGAAGAGCTGGGGTGTCGTCAAGCGGTAAGACACAAGGTTTTGATCCTTGCATTCGGGGGTTCGAATCCTCCCACCCCAGCCATATTTATAGAAAGTTATAGAAAGTAGGAAGCAGTGCCTCCATGCCCAAAAAGATGAAGGTGTTCACCGGCAATGCCAATCCGGTTATTGCTCAGGAAATCTGTGATCATTTAGGTGTCCCCCTGGGGGCAGCCGAAGTGAAACAGTTTTCTGATGGAGAGATCTCCGTCGAGATCGGTGAGAATGTCCGTGGTGCCGATGTTTTTGTTGTGCAGCCCACCTGTACGCCTGTCAACGATCATCTGATGGAACTGTTGATCATGATTGACGCGTTACGGCGGGCCTCAGCTCGTCGAATTACTGCGGTGATGCCCTATTACGGTTATGCCCGGCAGGATCGTAAGGTTCGACCACGAGTGCCGATTACAGCGAAAGCCGTTGCTGAAATGCTGATGGTCGTAGGGACTCGTCGAGTGTTATGCATGGACCTTCATGCCGGACAGATTCAGGGGTTTTTTAATATTCCAGTTGATCATCTGTATGCAGCTCCCATTATTTTAAAGTACATCAGGGACAGTTTTACCGACGTTGTCATGGTCTCTCCTGATGCCGGAGGTGTGGAGCGGACCAGGGCTTTTGCTAAACGTCTTAATGCAGGACTGGCGATTATTGATAAGCGCCGGGAACGTGCCAATGAATGCAAGGCCCTGCATGTTATCGGTGATGTTGCCGGTAAAACGGCCATTTTGCTCGATGATATGGTAGATACCGCCGGGACCCTCTGCGGTGGTGCGGAGATTTTGAAAAAGGTCGGTGCCAAAGAGGTGCATGCCTGCTGTTCCCATGGCGTGTTGTCTGGTCCCGCTGTCGATCGTATCGAAAAATCATGTCTTAAGTCTCTTTTGGTGACAAACTCTATCCCTCTTCGAGAAGATGCGAAACAGTGTGATAAGATTACTGTCTTATCAGTTGGGCCGTTGCTGGGCGAGGCGATCAAGAGAATTCATAACGAAGACTCGGTCAGTTATTTGTTTGTGTAACAGTTCTATACCTTTATGATTTTGATTTGGATGGATCCCGGAAAAGGGGAGGGAGGTTTGTATGTTGCAGGTTCAGGTGAACTCCACAGTACGCACGGTTTTTGGAAAAGGGCCGATGCGGCAATTGAGGATGCGTGATATAACGCCCGGTAACATGTACAGTGGAGGGAAAACACCCGTATCCCTTCAGTTTAATACAGCTCAACTGTACAAAGATCTTCTCTCCATTCAGGGGCGCAATGCCGTGATCACGCTCCAGATAGAAGGTGATGACGCGGGAGAGAGACATGTACTTGTCCAGGAGATCCAAAAGGATTCTGTCACCGGTGATTTGATTCATATTGATTTCTTTGAAATTGATCTACAGGAGGCCGCTACATTTACCGTGCCGGTTAAATATGTCGGTACTGCCAAAGGGGTGGATTTGGGCGGTGAGTTGCATATCTTTAAAACCAATGTCCGGTTGAAGGGGCGCCCTCTGGACATACCCGATCTTGTTGAGGTGGATATTACCCATCTGGAGCAGGGTGGTCAGGGTTTAGCGTACAGCGATTTTTCTATTCCTCCCAACGTCGAAATGATGGAAAAGGGAAATGTGACATGTGTTGCTGTTCTCTGAGCGAATGATGCTGTTGTACCGCTAGATTTTTATATATTTTTCAACGAGTCGGGATTTTTTTTCCGACTCGTTTTTGTTTCATCTCCACTGTGTCATGTCAGAAAATCGATTTTTACTTGTAGGTCTGGGCAATCCCGGGAGTAAGTATCATCTGACCCGGCATAATGTAGGCTTTTTTTTTGTTGACTACCTTGCCGACAGCTACGGGTGGAAAATTGACACACTGAAGATGAAAGGCTGTTACTGTCAAGGCCGTCTTTGGGGAGCACAGGTCTTTCTTTTGAAGCCGCAAACGTACATGAACCGTTCAGGTGAAAGTGTGCGTAGTTTTCTTGATTATTTTAAGATCTCATCAGATCATTTACTTGTGCTCCACGATGATATCGATCTGCAATCCGGTCGAATCAAGGTGGTGAGTAAAGGTGGTGCCGGAGGGCATAACGGTGTTCGATCAGTTATTCAACACCTCGGCACCCAAAATATAAATCGTCTCAGAATCGGCATCGGCCGGCCCGCATGTGATTCCAGCGGGAAACAACAATCTGTCGAACAGTTCGTTTTGTCACCCCTTAATCAAGTTGAGCTTGCTCTTTTTGAGCAGCAATGCCCTGTTGTTGCCGAGGCGGCGGGTCTTTTTGTTCGCAAAGGAGTTCAAGAGGCTATGAATCAAATCAACGGCCTTGTTGTGTAACTCTTTGTTGAGCTGTCAATGGATGGCGGATGTGAAGAAAAGAATAATTTTTAAAGAGGTTGAGTGCAGAATACCACCTCTTTCTGAGCAGGCGATGAGTCGGGTTTTGCGATAACGGAAGAAATATGGTAAACTACTATTTTGAATATATGCAGACCTATCTGCAGCCGATCAGCGACGGTCCCGCTAGTTTTTGGAGGAGCGTGTGTTTACAGAAGGAGATATGGCAGTTTATCCGGCCCATGGAGTTGGGCTCATAAAGGCTATAGAAACACAATCTATTGGTGGTGTCGATCAGAGATTCTACGTGATGAAAATTCTGGATAATGACATGACCATTATGATACCCACAGCAACAAGTGCCAATGTTGGTCTTCGGGCAATTATTTCCCGAGATGAAGTGGCTAAAGTTATAGACATCCTTAAAGATCGTGATGTCAAAATAACGACGCAGACCTGGAATCGACGATACCGTGAGTATATGGAACGGATTAAAACAGGTTCTGTGTTTGAGGTGGCAACGGTATTAAGAGATTTATTTTTGCTCAAAGAGGATAAGGACTTATCCTATGGCGAGCGGAAAATGCTTGATACCGCCAAGAGTCTTTTAGTCAAAGAGCTGTCCCTGGCCAAAGAGATGGAAGAAGCGAAGATAGAAAAACAGATTGAGAAGCTTTTCTGCTAAAAGCTTCATCCACTCTAGCTCGTATACAGAGATGGGTAGAAACGAGCTGCACGAACCATGTACGGCCTCGGATACCGAGGGTCCATTCACCTGTGTCGTAAGTTTAAAGAGTGCCGGTCAGCGTCTTGATCATTTCTTGACTGAAAAGCTTACCGCATGCAGTCGCAGTGCGCTCAACAGATTGATTAGTG
This sequence comes from Desulfobulbus oligotrophicus, assembly GCF_016446285.1. Taxonomy (NCBI): domain Bacteria; kingdom Pseudomonadati; phylum Thermodesulfobacteriota; class Desulfobulbia; order Desulfobulbales; family Desulfobulbaceae; genus Desulfobulbus; species Desulfobulbus oligotrophicus. The sequence continues at coordinate 25,088 of NZ_CP054140.1, read as the reverse complement.
CACAACAGGTCCGTGTTAATGGGATGTGTGTCAAGGCGGGATACCGCTTGCGAACACAGGATGTGATCTCATTGGCCATACCTGAACCTCCACCTCAAACCCTTGTGCCGGAACAGATTGAATTTGACGTTCTCTATGAGGATGCGCACCTTCTGGCCATTAATAAACCTCCCGGGCTTGTTGTCCACCCCGGAGGGGGGCATTTAAGCGGTACACTTGTCCACGGTTTATTGTATCATTGTACACAATTGCCAGGATTGGATGCGCAGCGCCCGGGGATCATCCATCGTTTGGACAAAGATACTTCGGGCATTCTGCTGGTGGCCAAGACTGAACAGGCTTTGCAGAATCTGATGGCGGATTTTAAAAACAGGAAGGTCTGTAAAATCTATCATGCCCTGCTTATGCGTTGGCCGGGAAAGACTCATGGGAGAATTGTACAGCCGATTGGCAGACATCCGGTGAACCGGAAGAAGATGGCAATCCGACCTGAACTCGGAAAATATGCCGCCACCAACTGGCGCATACGCGAACGTTACAGCAATGGCTGGTGTTGGGCGGAGATCAATATTGAAACCGGTAGAACACACCAGATTCGTGTGCATATGGCTTCTGTTCACGCACCAGTTGTCGGCGACGTGCTGTATGGAGGGGGAGTTGGACAGTATACCCAATATGTTCCTGAACGTCAGATGTTGCATGCCAGTTCCATACAGTTTTGCCATCCCTCTACCGGGCAGGTTTTATGTCTTACTGCACCACTGTTTGCTGATATGCAGACCTTACTTGATGCATTGAGGACAAACGAGCAATGCGTCCATATGTGTTAGGTGTTACCGGAGGAATTGGTTCAGGAAAGAGCAGTGTGAGTCGTCTGCTTGCCAGTTATTGTTTAATTCCTCTTGTTGACATTGATGCATCTTGTCGTCATTTGCTGGAAAGAAAACAGCCCGGTTGGCATGCCCTGCGCGCAGTATTTGGCAGCAGTTTTTTTTGCAGTGACGGGAGTGTCGATAGGGCAGCCCTGCGGGAACGGCTCTTTAATGATGCCGGCTTTCGCCAGCAAGTTGACGCCTTATTGCATCCCCTGGCGCGAGAGGTAATGAGTCAACAGGTTGAACTTCTGGACGTGCCTCTGGTCTTAATCGAAATACCATTGCTCTTTGAAGCAGGATGGCAACATGATGTTGACGCTGTACTTGTTGTGTATGCCCGCAAGGCGGTACGGTGTCTCCGCATTATGCACCGGGACGGTGTCTCAAGACGTGAGGCTGCCAGGGCGATTGCCGCTCAAATGGATCTTCGTAAAAAAGCTGATCAGGCTGATTACCTCATTGATAACAGTCGAGCCTGGAGTATAACCAGATCTGACGTCGTTTTACTGGGAGAGCAACTGTCAGGACGATTTCCCTGCCAATTTTGCTGAGAAAAGCCTTGACAGTAGGCCGTGAAACAAATATCTAGCTACCACATCTCAATAGATCGTTTCAACGGTTGTCATTTGTTGTTTTGTCATTTCACGGTTGTAAATATACTGATTTCCTGAATAAAAGCTGTATAGTCGCTTGTTCAGCGCAATCAATAGGGGAATAGATCACAAGAAGATCTGTTCATCTTTGTTTTAATCTACTAAAATACGTATCACTGCCATACTTTTTAGCTGCTTTGCTACTCTAGCCGTTATTTCAGGCACAGCATAGAGTGCATACTCTCCATACAAACCTTGCTGCCTTTCAGGTTGCCATTTATCTTTCTCCCATCGACGGTCCAGGTGCCGACCATCATCGAGGAACAACTAATTCATGAATCCCACCGAGTTAAAACACAAAAAAATTAAGGAACTTGTCAGTCTTGCTGCGTCATTGAACATTGAAGGATACAGTAACATGACAAAGCAGGAGTTAATCTTTGCCATTCTCAAAGAGCAGGCGGATGAGGATGGCAAGTTACGTGGAAGTGGGGTTCTTGAGATTCTGCAGGATGGTTTCGGGTTTCTTCGTGCGCCTGATTATAATTATCTTCCCGGCCCGGATGATATTTATGTTTCTCCTTCTCAGATCCGTCGACTGAACCTCCGCACCGGTGATACAGTAGAGGGAGAGGTGCGTGCACCCAAAGATAACGAGCGCTACTTTGCCCTGCTTAAAGTCGATACCATCAACTATGAACTTCCAGAGGCCGCTAAAAATAAGACTGCATTCATCAATCTGACGCCGTTGCATCCTGATCAGCTTATCGATCTGGAAACGATGCCGGACAACCTCTCCATGCGGGTGCTCAATATCACCGCCCCGCTTGGTAAGGGCCAACGAGGGTTAATCGTGGCTCCACCTCGAACCGGCAAGACAGTGCTCATGCAAAAAATAGCCAACTCAATCGTCACCAATCATAAGGAGATTATTCTGATCGTTTTGTTGATTGATGAACGGCCGGAAGAGGTGACGGACATGAAACGCAGTGTTGATGCGGAGGTGGTGAGTTCAACTTTCGATGAACCTCCTCAACGTCATATCCAGGTGGCTGAAATGGTCATCCAGAAAGCACAGCGTTTGGTCGAGCATAAAAAGGATGTGGTTATTCTGCTTGATTCAATCACCCGTTTGGCACGGGCGTATAATACTGTTACCCCCGCCTCTGGGAAGATTCTGTCAGGTGGTGTCGAAGCTAATGCTTTACATCGGCCCAAGCGGTTTTTTGGAGCTGCGCGAAATGTGGAAGAAGGTGGGAGCCTGACGATTTTGGCCACTGCTCTCATTGACACCGGTAGCCGGATGGATGAAGTTATTTTTGAAGAATTTAAGGGGACCGGTAACATGGAGATCGTTTTGGATCGTAAAATGGCAAATCGGCGAATTTATCCTGCTATTGATATTTTGAAATCCGGGACACGTAAAGAAGATCTGCTACTGCCTGCTGAGGATCTGAATCGAATATGGATTCTTCGCAAGCTGCTTTCTTCAATGAATCCGGCTGATGCAATGGAATTTCTTCTCGATAAGATGAGTCAGACCAAAACAAACCAGGAATTTTTTGCATCCATGAACCGGTAACTTTTTGTTTGAAGAAATGGTAAAAACGATATATTTAAAGGTTCTAATTATTTTTATTGATGCTATTTTGACGAGGAGTGCACTGCTATGAAACCTGATATTCATCCTGCCTATCATAAAATTACAGCTGTCTGTGCTTGCGGCAATGAATTTGAATTTGGGTCTGTTCAGAATGAAATGCGAGTGGAAATCTGTTCGGCCTGCCACCCCTTTTACACAGGCAAACAAAAACTTGTTGATACAGCCGGCCGTATTGAGAAATTTAAGAAAAAATACGCTGGTTACCAGGAAAACAAGAAAAAGTAATACGAACACTTATTTTTTCATCAGACAGGGGGCAACCCCTTGTTGAAAAGTGTTTCGCCTTGGCGGTAAAGGTCTGTTAAGCGGATCTCGCCGCTTTTGTTTTTTAAGAGGTCTTTCTACAGAATCGCATGTTTGAAAATCTGCATGACATCAACGATAAGTTGGGAGAGTTAGAGAGCAGGCTTGCCGATCCTGTGCTGGTGAATGATCAGCGCAGGTACCGTGAAGTTGTCCGTGAACATGCCCAAATCGCAAAGATTGCTGAGCTGTATGCGACCTATACTGCCGTTTGTGAGGAGATCGACAGCAACCAGGAGTTGATCCGTACAGAGCAGAATGACCCTGATCTCGTCGATCTGGCCAAGGCGGAACTTGAAGAACTGGCACTTAAGCAGACGGAACTGGAAAATGCAATTCGCCTCCGTCTGCTGCCTAAAGATCCGAATGATGAGAAGAATATTTTTCTTGAGATCAGGGCCGGTACCGGTGGTGACGAAGCGGCTCTTTTTGCTGCCGATCTTTTTCGTATGTACAGCCGGTATGCTGAAATCCATGGATGGAAGGTAGAGGTGATGAGTTCCAACCCCATTGGTATTGGCGGGTTTAAGGAAATTATTGCTCTCATCAGTGGGCAGCATGTGTATTCCCGTCTCAAATACGAGTCCGGTGTCCATCGGGTGCAGCGTGTTCCTGATACCGAGGCACAGGGGCGAATTCATACCTCAGCGGTTACAGTCGCCATCATTCCGGAAGCAGAGGAAGTTGACCTGCATATCGAACCCAATGAGCTCAAATTTGATGTTTACCGCTCTTCGGGACCAGGGGGGCAATCCGTTAATACCACCGATTCTGCAGTTCGGGTGACACACCTGCCGACGGGATTAGTGGTCACCTGCCAGGATGAGAAGTCGCAACATAAAAACAAGGCGAAGGCTGTGCAGGTTTTACGTGCACGTCTCCTTGATCATCTGGAAAGAGAACGACATGATCGCATGTCTGAGGAGCGAAAAAATCAGATCGGCACCGGCGATCGGAGTGAGCGGATTCGCACCTATAATTTTCCGCAGGGCCGGGTAACGGATCATCGGATCAATTTAACGATGTACCGATTAGATCATGTTATGGCAGGTGCGCTTGATGATATTATCATACCGATCACCACGCATTACCAGGCCGAGAGATTGAAATCTACCAATTGACTGCCGACGGATTTCCTTGAGCCGGCTTGATGTTTTGCTGTCAGAAGCTGTTGATGCGCTGGCCCGGGCAGGTATCGACCAACCGGAGATCGACGCTCGTCTGCTGTTGCAACATGTAACAGATCAGACCAGAAGTCAGTTGGTGTTGCATGGGCATGAGTGTGCGGATGAGGAGACAGTTGCTCATTATCGGACAATCATTCAACAGCGGGCACAACGAATCCCCCTGCAGTATTTGATCGGCTTTCAAGAGTTCTGGTCGCTGGATTTCAAGGTGACCTCGGCCGTTCTTATTCCCCGCCCTGAAACCGAATTTTTACTCGAACAGGTTGTACGAATATATGCAGACAAAGGTGTCTGCCGTGCTTTGGACCTGTGTACGGGAAGCGGGGTGATTGCGATTGTTCTGGCCAAAGAGTTGGGGTGTTCTGTGACTGCGACTGATATCTCCACCGCTGCTCTTGAAATAGCTGCCTTCAACTGCAAAAAACATGACGTTACACACCAGGTTCAACTTATCTGCAGTGATCTGTTCACAGCAATGCATTGCGGACGTCCGTTTGATCTGATTGTGAGTAATCCTCCTTATATTGCAGAGGAGGAAATGGACAGACTGCAACCTGAAGTGCGTCATGGTGAGCCGTATCTGGCACTGTCCGGTGGCGTCGGCGGCCTGCAATGTCTTGAACGCATTGCTGCTGAAGCTGTCTGTTTTTTACGTCCGGGAGGGCGGTTGTTTGTGGAGATCGGTGCTGATCAGAAAGAAGCCGTGATGAGGATGTTCTGTGCGAACACGTCTCACTACGAAGAGGTGAAAGTGCTCAATGACTGGGCCGATCGTCCGCGAGTCCTTCAGGCCCGTCGGAAAACCTGATTTCCCGTACCCTCCCTTTTCTCTCTAGCTCATTGTTATTATGGATCAACTTCTTATTCAAGGTGGTTTTCCTCTGTATGGGTCGGTCGCTATAAGTGGCGCGAAGAATGCCGCGCTGCCGCTTATTGCCGCCACGCTCATTGCTCCAGGTCTCCATACCCTGCACAATGTCCCTGATCTTCGCGATACCAGGACCATGTTGAAATTATTAGAGATCCTTGGTGCCCGGTGGGAGCGCACCGGAACAACTGTCCGCATCAACAGCGACAGGTTGACCGGTGTGGAGGCACCATATGATTTGGTGAAAACCATGCGAGCCTCTGTGCTTGTCCTTGGTCCGCTGCTGGCCAGGTCCGGATTTGCCCGGGTGTCGCTTCCGGGTGGCTGCGCCATTGGTGCTCGACCGATTAATTATCATCTGAAGGGATTTGAGCAACTTGGAGTTACTGCTCAACTTGAACAGGGGTATGTGGAGGGCATTGTTGACGGTCAACTGCGAGGTGGTACTATTTATTTTGATGTGCCGTCAGTGACCGGCACTGAAAATGTTCTTATGGCTTCGGTAAAGGCTAAAGGAAGGACGGTGATCAAGAACGCAGCCAAGGAACCGGAAGTAGACAATCTGATCGATATGCTGGTTGCCATGGGAGCCGAGATTGACGGCAAGGGAACGGATCGGCTGATTGTTCATGGTGTTGACCGGTTGCAGGCAGGTGAATCTACCATTATCCCCGATCGAATTGAAACCGGAACCTACATGATTGCCGTTGCAGCCACGGGTGGTTGTGTACAGATCACGAACTGTAATCCGGCGCATTTACCGGCGCTTATTGAGAAGTTGTTGCTGTGTGGTGTCGAGATCGAGACAACGGATGATATGATCACCGTCTCGTGTCCGGAAGTGAACGGACACAGTACCTGTTTGCTGCAAAGTGTTGATATTACCACCTTGCCCTATCCCGGTTTTCCTACAGATCTTCAGGCGCAATTTATGGCGCTGATGATTCAAAGTGACGGCACCTCTATTATCCATGAAACTATCTTTGAAAACCGGTTTATGCACGTGGCAGAGCTTGAACGGATGGGGGCGGATGTCACTATACAGGGAGCAAGGGCCATTGTCCGGGGGATCGGTCGTGGAAAACTAAACGGTGCTCCGGTCATGGCAACGGATCTGCGCGCATCTGCCTCGCTTGTTATCGCGGGACTGTCAGCCAACGGCACTACACAGATTTCTCGTATCTATCATTTGGAACGCGGCTATGAACAGATGGTAGAAAAACTGCGGGGCGTAGGAGCACAGGTTTCCAGGGTTAAGGAGTAGGCGGCGGCAGAGGTAACAGGAGACGGATAACGCAGGCAAACTCGGCGTTCGCATCGATTTCAACCCGCCCGCCATGGGCTGCGATAATCTGCTGGACAATCGCTAACCCGAGACCTGTGCCGTCAGTTCGACTGGAGAAAAACGGTATGAACACTTTTTCCCGCTGTTCGTCAGGGATGCCCGGACCCTGGTCACGAATTTCGATCTGTACCTCTGCCTGGTTATCCTTGACACGTTCACAGGCTGCAAGGACCACCTTTCCCTGTTGAGGTCCAGCCGCTTGGCATGCATTGTCAAGCAACTGGTTGAGGACCGTTTGAATCTGCTGGCGATCGCCCCAGCAGTCAAGGCGGCCATCCACCTCTTTTATCACTGTCCCTGTCATAAGGGCAAACGTCGCTGTACGACGTCGCATCAGTACTTCATCGACCATCCGGTTGAAATCAAACCATTCAGCCTGAATAGTCGCCGGTCGGGCAAACTGCAGAAAGTCGGTGATTGTCTTTGCCATCCGTCCGGATTCTTTGAGAATTATCCCGATCAGAGTTTTAAATGTCCCGGCATCGAGCCGGCTCAGGTCATCTTTTTCTGTTGCGAGTATCTGGGCTGAACCGGATATGGCGGCTAACGGATTTCTGAAATCATGAGCCACGGAAGCGCTCAGCTCACCGATGGCAGCCATCTTCTCCGCTTCTCGAACCTGTTTCTCCATCCGTTCAATTTGGCTGATATCCTGAAGAGTGATCACCTTCCAGCGTAACGGCTGCTTTTCTTCCGACTCTTTTTGGACTGGCATGTTGAGAAAAGAAAACGAGTAACCAATGCGTATCGCTTCACCATGCTGTTTCTGAAAATCACAGACATTCCGTCCCTGTTCTTCCTGAAGAGAGATATTGGGCAGGAGTTGACTGAATGGTTTGCCCAGTGCTGTACTTCGGGAAAATCCGGTAATACGTTCGGCTGCCTGATTAAAGGAGGTAATGAAATCATACTGATCGGTGGTGATAATGCCGGTGGAAATATCGTCAAAGATCTGTTTGTAGAGAATGGAGAGGCGATCGAATTCTATTGCAGTGTGCGCCAGTCTTTTTTCTGTGATTCGTAATCGTCCGGCGAGTTGGCCGCTGAGCAGTGCCGCTAAAAAGAATAGGAGTCCGTAAATGGCAAACAGGTTGCTGCTGGCAAGGAACGAGGTGGGAGGAGTATAGGGGGTTGCGGAAAAATAGACGGGAATCCAGCGTAGCTGCTCCAGGATCAGGATGGCAGCATAAGAAAAGGTCGTTACTGCAGCGATGAACAGTCCGCCCAGACGGGAGAGCAGTAACCCGGCAGCAATGACCGGCAATATCAACAAAGCGCTGAAGTCAGAGTCACTGCAACCGGTGGCATACACTAACAGGGCAATGAAAAAGACATCGAAACAGAGTTGGATTGCACCGTATTGATGGATTGAACACAATCGTCTGTTCAGCAGGAGAACCGAGAGTATAGAAAAGCTGTAGAGCCCGAGAAGAAAAAGGAGGGTGACCGAGGCTGCAGGCAGGATGAGAGGATGTCCCTGCTCGCGGAAAAAGGTGGTCAGGGCAAAGAGTAAGGTAAACAGGATGACACGAATCAGGATCCACCAGCGGAGATGCCGTTGACTTTCGTAATCAGCCTGAGGGGTTTTGTTGAGCAGCGTGGTACGAAAGCAGTCCATATGATGACAAAAAGGTTGCCCCCGGCAACATTTAGTCGAGGTCGTATTTCTTAGTCTTATAGCGTAGGCTGCGGAAACTGAGTTTCAGCAGGTCAGCAGCACGCATCTTAGAGTGATCAGCCCTGGTGAGTGCGTGGAGAATCATCTTTTTCTCCAGCCGTTGCAGCACCTCTTCCAGTCCAAGTGCAAAGAGTTCCTCTTCATCCTGCGCAGCTACAAAAAGCGGGTCTGTTTTTTTTGCAGATGCAGAGGTTGGATTATGTTTTTCTTTACGATGTAAAGACAGGACTAAGTTTTCAGGCAGGATGATGTTTGAGGACTCGAGGGCAACGCCTCGCTCAATTATATTTTCCAGTTCACGGACATTGCCGGGGAAGTCATACTGCATGAGCACTTCCATGCCGTATGAACTGATGGTCTGCACTTCTTTATGGAGTAATTGAGCATATTTTTTCAGGAAATACTCCACCAGCAGAGGGACGTCACCAATACGTTCACGCAGAGGAGGAACTCTGATGGGAACCACTGCCAGTCGATAGTACAGATCCTCACGGAATTTCCCGGAGATAATCTCATCTTCCAGGATCCTATTGGTGGCGGCGATAATACGGACGTTGACCTGTCGCGTTTTTGTTGAGCCAACAGCCATAAACTCGCGCTCTTGCAGCACACGCAGGAGTTTAGTCTGAATAATCGGAGTCAGTTCACCGATCTCGTCAAGGAAAGCAGTCCCGCCGTCCGCCTGCTGGAACAAGCCGATCTTATCGGCGATTGCGCCGGTAAACGATCCCTTTACGTGGCCGAAGAGCTCGCTTTCTAAAAGACTTTCCGGAATAGCACTGCAGGTAATGGGGACAAACGGCTGATTTGCAACCCGGGAAAGGTTGTGGATTGCTTTGGCCACAAGTTCTTTCCCGGTGCCGGATTCACCGTAAACCAGAATATTAGCCGGTGTCGGAGCAATTTTCGTGATCAGATCAAAGATCTTCATCATCTCAGGACTCTGACCGATAATTTCCGGAAAACCGCTGGCCGTCGTGGGCTCGGTCTTCTGTTGTTTCTTAAGAACAGTGCGAATGACGTTTTTGATCTCATCAACATTAAAGGGCTTGGTGATGTAGTCAAACGCTCCGTTCTTCATAGCTTCGACAGCATCTTCCGGAGAGGCGAAGGCAGTGATCATAATGACGCCCATATCGGCTTTTATCTGCTTGAGCTGGGCCAGTAATTCCAGGCCGCTCATGCCGGGCATGCGGATGTCGGAGATAATCAGATCAAAGGACTGTCGCGTGACGAGGTCGAGTGCTTCCCTACCATCAGCTGCGGTGGCAACGTTGTACCCCTCTTTCTCAAGTAGGATCTTGAGAAATTGGCGCATGCTCAACTCATCGTCAACAATCAGAATGTCGGCCATGTTTACCAGTGTGAAAACTCTAGAAAATCAATTGATTGACGGTTAGTGTCAGTGTATCCCCAAGTAAAATACAAAGTCAAACACTATCCATAACCAGTTTACATTCCTTTGCGGATCGTGTAGTAACATGCACACGATCCCCTTTGACTTCCAGTGCAACAGTTTATTTACCATGGACAATCAGGAACAGTTCGAACAACAGAGTCTCATAGAACATTTACGGGAGCTGCGCTCCTGTCTGATGATCTCACTTGGTGCAGTTGCCGTCTGCTTCATAGTTGCATATTCCGTGGTCCAGCCCCTGGCTGACTGGTTTCTGCACCCGCTGCTGAAGGTGCTTGCAGAAGGCAAGCCACTGATCTTCACCTCATACCAGGCAGGGTTTTTTTTTATCTGAAACTCGCCCTGGTTTGCGGGGTTGTTTTTGCCAGCCCGGTTATTTTTCTGCAGATCTGGCGTTTTGTCTCCCCTGGCCTGTATCGGCACGAAAAAAAGGTCATTGTTCCCTTTGCGTTGATTTCCACCCTTTGTTTCCTCGGTGGAGCCGCGTTCGGTTATTTAGTAGTTTTCCCGGCAGCTTTTAAATTTCTCCTTGGCTATTCCAGCGAATTTCTTGAACCTATGCCGGCGGTTGAAGAGTATTTTTCGTTGGCACTACGTCTGTTTATAGCGTTCGGCCTCATGTTTGAACTACCGGTTTTTATGGTTTTCCTTAGTAAAATCGGGGTGGTCAACCGATCATTTCTGAGTAAGAATCGAAAGTATGCTGTCCTGATAGCCTTTATTGTCGCCGCTGTTCTCACCCCTACACCGGATGTGGTTAATCAGTTATTGATGGCCGGTCCGCTCATTTTGCTCTACGAGGTCAGTATTGTCGCGGTCGGTATCTTCGGCCGGACAACGTTAGCTGGTTTCCCTGCCAAAGTACCAACAGACGATCAGTCATCCGGATCTCCTGATCCTGAATAATCCGGATTCAATCTTCTGGGGAATCTGCAAACCAGCTGTGAATACTCTTTCCGAGCTTTCTCCTTGCCGGAACAGCAACTTTGTGTGTATTCTAAATGAGTTGTTGAATATACTTTGTTCTGGAACTTTACGCGTCCGGTGTCGTCATAAAACGAATCCATTCATAGTGGGAGGAACGTATGTCGTATATTGCTAATTTTGAGAAAGCTTTGGAAATTGGCCGTCCACCGAACATCAGAACCCTCTTTCCCAATTCACGTGCGCTCATTGTCAGCGGCAAGGTAATCGATCGTGCCATGCTGGCCAAGGGCAATGCCATGACCATTGCCGCCAACGGACGAAACCACCTGATTATCCGAGGTGCCTTGCAGGCCGCACAACGGGCCCATGCGGCGATCATCATTGAAATCGCCCGCTCGGAAGGTGGTGCCAATGCGTACTGCCCGGTCAACTATTGGAATATTGCCCGCCAGGTGGATGCCTTATGTAATGAGCTGGCTATTACTGTGCCGGTGGCCATCCATGCAGATCACTACGGTATCAAGAAGCCTGAGGATATTCCCGTTGCGGTTGTTGAGATTCCGACCATTTTTGAAGCCGGTATCACCTCTATTGCCATTGATGCATCCCATATGCCCGACGCGGACAACCTGCTTGCCGGCATCGAGCTCGCCAGGTATATACCGTCGTGGGCCGGCCTGGAAACCGAGGTCGGGGAGATTAAGGGGAAACTGGGGTTATCAACCAAAGAAGAAGCTCTGTTTATTATCCAGGGTCTGAATGCACATGATATTTTCCCCGACTGGATTGCTCTTAATAACGGTACCACCCATGGTATCGAAGCCTCTGCCCAGGGCATTCAGGTTGAACTGACCGCTGAGATCCATAAAGCCATTGCCGACTATGCTGTTTCCGGGGCACAGCACGGTACTTCAGGTAACAACTCCGATCGATTGCGCGCCATTGCTTCCCAGACTTATACGACCAAGGCGAATGTTGCCACTGCTCTGCAGATGGTATCCTGGGGCCTGGAGGTCAATGATTACGGTAATGCGGTTTTAGATACAAATGGTGATTTTATCAAGATTCCCGGAAAGGGGGTTACGGAAGAGCTGTGGCAGGAGATGCGAAGCTTTGCCGAGTCCAAGGGATGGAAAAAGGGTGATTATAAAAGTCTCAACCTGTCCTTTGAAAACAAGATTATGGGACAATGCAAAGCAGTGCGGGATCGAATGGCCAGGCGAGTAGAAAATTTTATTTATACCATGCTGGTCGAGGTCTTCAATGCGGGGGATACCGCTCGTTTTGGTGTGGAGGCCATCCTTGAGGCAGGTTCCTATGACATCGGGCCCAAAACCGGTCGTATTGAATCGCCGGAAAACTGGACGCCCGACAAGATCAGGCAACGAGCAGCCACCATTGTCTCAGACAAGGGACCGGCCGGTGATTACGACGATTAACACAATCTGACAGTGGTCAAGCGGGGAAGATGCGTTGAAACCATTACAAAAAATACTGATCACCGGTGCAGCCGGTTTTATTGGTCATGCGTTGGCTCTTCGACTGTTGTCCGAGGGCAGAGAGGTTGTTGGATTAGATAATCTCAATGACTACTATGATCCCCAGTTGAAAAAAGATCGTCTTGCCCGTTTGACACCGTTTGCAACATTTCGTCATGCTGAGTTCGACATGGCGGACAGAGAGCAGGTTGCGACCCTCTTTGCAACGGAACGTTTTGATGCTGTGATGAACTTGGCAGCTCAAGCAGGTGTTCGTTACTCGTTGATCAACCCTCATTCGTATGTTGATACGAATCTGGTGGGCTTTGTCAATATTCTTGAAGGGTGCCGCCATACCGGGGTTCGACACCTTGTCTATGCATCGTCAAGCTCAGTGTATGGAGCCAATACGACCATGCCCTTCTCGGTACACGACAATGTTGACCATCCGGTTTCGCTGTATGCGGCATCGAAAAAGGCCAATGAGTTGATGGCACACACCTACAGTCATCTCTTCCGTATTCCCACCACCGGGTTGCGGTTTTTCACGGTGTACGGTCCCTGGGGACGACCGGACATGGCTCTGTTTCTCTTTACCAAGGCGATCCTTGAAAATCGGCCGATCGATGTTTTCAATAACGGAAACATGGAGCGGGATTTCACCTATATCGACGATATTGTCGAGGGTGTGGTACGGGTAATTGATCACATTGCCGAGCCTGATCCCCAGTGGTCCGGTGCCTGTCCTGACCCGGCAACCAGCTACTGTCCGTGGCGGATTTATAACATTGGGAACAACAATAAGGAAAAGCTGATGCGGTATATCGAGGTCCTGGAGGAATGTCTGGGCCGTACCGCAGCCAAGAATTTCCTTCCCATGCAGGATGGGGATGTACCGGCGACCTACGCTGATGTGACGGATCTGGTGAAGGCGGTAGGCTTTAAACCAGCCACTTCGATTGAGGTGGGAGTCCAGCGATTTGTTGATTGGTATCGGGAGTACTATCAGGTCTGAGGAGACTTGTTTCCACTGACAGATGCAAAGTTAAGGCGTTTTTTGGGGCGACATCGCTTACTGTGGTGTTGCCTTTGGCCTTTCAGGCCAGCATCTCGCGGACAGAGCGAACGATGCCGTTGCTGTCAATACCTGCTTTGGCCCAGAGTTCGGTCTGTGAACCCTGTTCAATGAATTGATCTTGATAGCCGAGCAGTCTTGTCGGCAGAAGAAGAGTGCGGGCATGGAGCAGTTGCAGCACACTGCTGCCGAAGCCGCCGTGCACAATGTTGTCTTCAATGGTGACAACCCGGCCGGTATGAGCTGCCCACTTGGTTATGAGTACATCATCAAGCGGCTTGATAAATCGCGGGTTGATAACAGCGGCGCTGATGCCTTCTGCTGCCAGGTGGTCGGCCGCTTTCAGCGCCGGATGCACCCGGTTGCCCACCGGTAAAAGGAGCACGTCGTCTCCTTCGCGCAACAGTTCCGCCTTCCCGATGTCCAGAGAAGTGAAGGACGAATCTACGGCAACGCCTTCGCCACTTCCCCGCGGGTAGCGGAGGATCACCGGGCCTTCACTGTTGAGGGCGGTGAACAGCATGTGCTGCAGTTCATTCTCATCCTTTGGAGCCATGATCGTCAGATTGGGGATGAAACGGAGGAAAGAGAGGTCAAAAACACCATGATGGGTTGGGCCATCGGCACCGACCACACCACTGCGGTCCAGCGCTATGATGACCGGTAGGTTGGGCAGGCAGACATCATGAATCAACTGATCAAGGGCCCGTTGCATGAACGAGGAGTAAACGGCAAAAATCGGTCGTAACCCTTCAACCGCCAGTCCGGCGGCAAAGGTGACCGCATGTTGTTCTGCAATGCCGACATCGAAAAAACGATCGGGAAATTCGGTGGCAAAGGGTGAAAGACCGGTACCGTCGGGCATGGCCGCCGTGATGGTGACCAGCCGTTTGTCCAACCGGGCCAGGCGACAGACTGTCTCGCCGAAGACCTTGGTGTAGGTCACCGGGGTACCGGTTTTTTTGATTGGGCTACCGTCAGAGATGGTAAAGGGACCGATACCATGGTAGTTGTCGGGATGTGTTTCAGCCGGTTTGTACCCTTTGCCCTTGGTCGTGATCACGTGTACAAGGACCGGACCATGGTTATGATCACGAACGTTTTCCAGGGTTGCGATCAGGCCATCCAGTTCGTGACCCGGAATCGGGCCGATATATTTGAATTTCAGTGCCTCAAACAGCATTCCAGGGGTAAAGAAACCCTTGATGCTCTCTTCGCTTTTCCGCAGTACACTGAGGATGTTTTCACCAACCGACGACAGGGCCATCAGTCGGTCTTCAATATGGTCCCGTAAACGCCGAATGGTTCTGCCGGTTAACTTGCGACTGAGAAAACTGGAGAGGGCTCCGACATTTTTGGAAATAGACATTTCATTGTCATTGAGGATAACCACCAGGTCCCGGTCGAGATCACCGGCATGGTTGAGCCCTTCAAAGGCCATGCCGGCTGTCATGGAGCCGTCGCCAATGACTGCTATTACTTTGCTCCGATCATTCAGGATGTTTTTGGCTGCACTGATGCCCAGGCCGTAGGATACAGAGGTGGAGCTGTGACCGGTTTCAACCGGATCGTAGACGCTCTCCGAGCGTTTGGGAAAGCCGCTGATTCCCTTGAAGCGACGCAAAGTATGGAAACGTTCGCGGCGGCCGGTCAGTAACTTGTGGGCATAGGTCTGGTGACCTACATCCCAGATCAAACGATCATAGGGGGTGTTGAACACCACATGTAAAGCCAGGGTAAGCTCAACAACACCTAAACTGGGGGCAAGGTGGCCACCGTTTTCTGCAACAGTGGTGATGATGGTGTCGCGCAGTTCATCAGCCAGTTGCATAAGTTGTATCAGGCTGAGTCGACGTAGATCAAGGGGTGAGTCGATGGTGTCCAGCAGACGGGTCGCCACTGCTGCCGGGGTATCTGCATTCTGCATACTTATTTTTTACGATCAACGATGTAATGAGCCAGAGCTCTCAGCGGGTCAGCCTGCCGGTCAAAGGGGGCCAGGGCGGCAACCGCCTCCTGAACCGCCTCCTTAGCCATGGTATGCGAGGTTTCAACACCGAACAGGGATGGATAGGTGACCTTGTCCGATTTGATATCACTGCCGGCGGATTTACCAAGTTCAGCAGTGGTCGCCATGATATCGAGCAGATCATCGACGATTTGGAAGGCAAGACCTATGTTGTCACCGTAGGCTTTCAGGGCTCTCTCCTGTTTTTCATCGGCACCGGCAACGATACCGCCGCAGACCACAGAGGCTGTGATCAGTGCCCCGGTTTTGCTTTGATGGATATGACGGAGCTCGTCGTAGCCGATCTGTTCACCGGCATGGATCATGTCTAAAGATTGACCGCCCACCATGCCGAGGGAGCCGGCAGCCCCGGCAATTGTATGGATAAGGCGAAGACGGCTCTTGTCGGCAATTCCGGTGGCCGCTGGGCCGCTGACTAATTCGAAAGCCAGGGTGAGCAGGCCGTCTCCGGCCAGAATGGCGGCCGCTTCACCAAAGACCGTATGGTTGGTCGGCTTGCCGCGGCGAAGATCATCGTCATCCATGGCCGGCAGATCGTCATGAATCAGAGAGTAGGTGTGGATAAACTCAAAGGCACAGGCCACCGGCATGGCCAGGTTCCGGGTATTCTCACTGCTGTTAATGGCCGCTGCTCCGGCCAGGCAGAGAATGGGACGAATGCGTTTGCCGCCGGCAAAGAGGCTGTAGCGCATCGCTTCTATGTGTTGGGAAAAAACACCTATGGGCTCCAGCATGTAACGCGCCAGGCGTTCTTCAACCAGCTGTCGCTGTTCATCCAGGTAGATTCGGATTTCCACCTTCTTCCTCTGTAAAAGGGACGCTGACAATGGTCTCATCTTTTTTGAGCAGCAGTTCGATCTGACTTTTCGCCTCTTCGAGTTTGCCGTTACACAAATGGACCAGTGTCATGCCTTCGGTAAATTTTTCCAGACTTTTTTCCAGACTGAGATCTCCGCTTTCCAGCTCTTCTGTTATTTTTTCCAATCTGGTGAGCGCGTTTTCAAACGAATTTTTTGCCATGGGTTGATTCCGTCAACCAAAACTCCACGATTTTATTTGCTGATTACAGCACTTCCGGGTAAGCGGGTATACTATACATTCTCCCGGTGGGTTTCAACATCTCTTTGGTTATGACTGCATATATCGAACGTTTTCTGGTCTGGATTCTGGTGGAGCGCGGCTATTCGAGGCATACTGCTGAAAGCTATCAGCGTGATATCCTTGAATTTCAACGGCACTGCGGAGAAGATCTGGATGTCCAGTCGATTACCAATACCCATGTACAGGCCTTTGTCGGCTCACTGTACACTGGTAATGCAAGCGCCTCGGTTGCTCGCAAGCTGTCTTCATTACGTACTTTCTTTCGTTTTCTGCAGCGTGAAAAGGTGATTGCCGCTGATCCGGTCAGCGGGGTGGCCGGCCCGCAACTCGGGCGAAACATACCGTCGTTTCTCACTGTTGATGAGGTGTTCAGTCTGCTTGAGGCTCCTGTGGCAACGGATCGTTATTGGCGACGGGATCGGGCGATCCTGGAACTGCTTTATGCCACCGGTATGCGAGTTTCGGAACTGGTTGGGGTCAATCTGGAAGATATTGATTGGGATGCGGAGCTGGTTCGGGTGCGGGGTAAGGGGAATAAAGAAAGAATGATTCCGTTTGGCCGGGCTGCCCATGAAATGTTGCAACAGTACCTGCCTGAACGAGAAAGTCTGATCGTTGCCCGTATCCAGCGCGGGAGAAAGGCTGAACGTCAGGCCCTGTTTCTGAACGGACAGGGAACCAGACTCAGTGTCCGCAGTGTGGAACGGTTTTTGAGCGATTACGGAATACGGGCAGGTATTGGTCTTAACGTTACTCCGCATGCCCTTCGTCATTCCTTTGCCACCCATCTCCTGGAGATGGGTGCTGATCTGCGTACAGTTCAGGAGCTTCTTGGGCATGTGAGCCTGTCAACCACTCAGAAGTATACGCATCTCAATATCGACCATCTTGCCAGGGTCTACGATCAGGCGCATCCGCAGGCGAGGCGATCCCGGGAGGAATAGAGGAACAACGCGAGGCATTGACGTCTTTTTTCATCATGCTTATACATCAACGGCATATGTCTGACTGTTGAGCAGAGACAAGGCGTTATTTATCTGCGATTGAAACCAGAGGAACAACAGCTGTTTTTCATGCCTCTTTTAAGCACAACCCATTGAGGGGAATATGGACAAAATTCGTTCCACGACCATCCTTGCTGTTCGCCATAAAGGGCAGGTCGTTGTCGCCGGTGACGGGCAGGTGTCGTTCGGCAACACGATCATCAAGCATCAGGCGCGTAAGGTGAGGCGACTCTATCACGATCAGGTGATTACCGGCTTTGCCGGTGCCACTGCCGATGCGTTTACCCTTTATGATCGACTGGAGCAGAAACTGGAGCAATTTAATGGCAATTTGATGCGGGCCGCCGTTGAACTGGCGAAGGACTGGCGTATGGACAAGATGCTGCGCCGACTGGAGGCCATGCTCATCGCTGTTGATGCGCAACATTCTCTGCTGCTGTCCGGTACCGGGGATGTTATCGAAGCCGATGACGGTGTTTTAGCCATTGGATCAGGTGGTCCTTATGCCCTGGCGGCAGCAAAAGCACTGGTTGTGCATTCCACCCTTGATGCGGAGGCCATTGCCCGAACAGCTCTGGAGATTGCCGGAACGATTTGCATTTACACAAACACCAATATTGTTGTTGAAAAAATATGAAAGGTATCAACTCATTGACCCCGAGACAAACGGTCGCTGAACTCGACCGATACATTGTCGGCCAGGCCGAGGCTAAGCGTTCGGTGGCCATAGCCCTGCGTAACCGCTGGCGGCGACAGCAGGTGGCACCACCGCTGCGAGAGGAGATTGCGCCGAAAAACATCATCATGATCGGACCGACCGGGGTTGGTAAAACTGAGATTGCCCGTCGTCTCGCCCATCTGGCTCAAAGTCCGTTTCTCAAGATTGAAGCATCTAAGTTTACCGAGGTCGGATACGTTGGCCGTGACGTTGAGTCAATGATACGTGACCTTACCCAGCTTGCCGTGAATATGGTGACAAAAGAGGCGGAAGAGGATGTGCAGGAAAAGGCTGCAGTTATGGCGGAAGAACGGTTGCTTGATGTCCTTCTTCCAAGGCCGTCCGGACATGATATGCCTCCTCCGGCCACTGCCATTCCCCTTGGTTATGATGGCGATGGGACTGATCAGCAGAAGGAGTGGGGTAGTGGTCACAGTACTCGAGAACGATTTCGTGAGATGCTGCGGCAAGGCGAATTAAACGATCGTGTGGTCGAGCTGTCGGTGGCATCCGGCGGCGGAGCCCCGGTGGTGGAGGTCTTTTCCTCTTCAGGCATGGAGGATATGCAGAGTTCACTGCAGGAGGCCTTCTCCAAGTTTTTTCCCAAGAAAAAACAACTTAAAAAGGTGAAGGTTCCCGAGGCTCTGGAACTTCTTAAAAAGGAGGAGGCGGAACGGCTGATTGATACCGAGAGTATCGCAGAAAAAGCGATTCGGCGGACCGAGCAGTCAGGTATTATCTTTCTGGATGAAATCGATAAGATCGCTTCGCGTGGCGGCACCGGTTCCGGATCACCCGAAGTGTCGCGGGAAGGTGTACAGCGAGACCTGCTGCCCATCGTTGAAGGCACCACTGTTTCCACAAAGTATGGACCAGTGAAGACGGACCACATCCTCTTTATTGCCAGCGGAGCCTTTCATGTCTGCAAACCATCTGATCTGGTACCGGAGCTGCAGGGTCGTTTCCCCATCCGGGTTAATCTGCATGCCTTGGGTGAAGAGGAGTTTTTTCGTATCCTCAATGAACCGCGAAATGCCCTTATCAAGCAATATACGGCGCTGTTGGCCACCGAGGATGTGCGACTGGTTTTCGAGGAAGAGGCCATTCGGGAGATGGCACGTATTGCGGTGCAGGTTAATCAAAGGACTGAGGATATTGGTGCCCGTCGACTGCATACGATTATTGAGCGGGTACTGGATGAGTTGTCTTTTGATGCCTCGGATCGGGACAACCTGGACTTCACCGTAACCGCTGACTATGTCCGCCGGCAGTTAACTGATATTTCAGAAAATGAGGATCTCAGTCGATATATTCTTTAAAAAGGTACGCTGATCGCGAGCTGGTGCCTTAGAACAACGGCAAAAGGAGTTGGTGAGGATATATCCTGAGCAGTTCCAGAATGAGGTGTCATGGAGAAAGCGTTGGTACTCATTACCCTGACCACTGATTTCGGATTGCAGGATCCCTATGTCGGACAACTGAAAGGTGCCCTGTTCAAGGGATATTCAGCCATCACTGTCGTTGATTTGACCCACGCGATCCCTGCCTGGGATGTGGCTGCTGCCGCACGTGTTATTCGTTCCAGTTATCATTATTTTCCAGACGGTACCATTCACCTCATCGTTGTTGATCCAGGTGTAGGTGGGCAACGCGCTCTCCTGGTTGCCGCCGGAGACGGTCATTTTTTTGTCGCACCGGACAATGGGGTGTTGTCGATGCTGGTTGCCGATAACCGGATTGATACGATCCATCGGGTTGAGCGGCCGGATTTCTTCCGGTCATCAGTCAGTGCCACCTTTCACGGTCGTGATATCATGGCTCCGGTAGCCGCCGTCCTGGCCGCTTCGACGAACCTGGAACAGTTTGGCCCGGCCGTGGAACCGGGGTCGATCCGGACGATTTTGGTTCCGGAGTCTGTAAGAAAAGATGGTTGTGTGTCTGGTCAGGTGCAGCGTATTGATCATTTCGGTAACATTCAGACTTCCATTCAGGCAGGCGACGTTGTTTTTGAACCCAGCGCCTTTGACTTTCTGCAGATTGGTGATCACCGGATCAGTCAATTTGTCCGAACCTACCAGGATGCAGCACCCGGTTCTCTGCTTGTTCTGATCAACAGTTCCGGCCATGTGGAAATAGCTGCGAATCAGGCCAGCGCAGCTGAACGTATCGGTTGTATCCAGGGAGATCCGGTAACGCTGCACCTCCTGGAGGCGGAGTTACCGACCTGAATACAATCTGTTATGGTGAGGAGGTCTGCTGATTTCACTTATTTTTCTGGTGAAACGATCGGACATTTCTTTGCTTCTGCGGCTGAAGTGTTTATAGTGAAAACGGAACACATCTGTTCACTGTCTGGTTGTGTACGTCGACTCAGCATACACCAACACAAGAGGAGGAACACATGGCTGTCAAAGTATTGATCAAACGAAAGGTTGCGGATAAGCAGGCTTCTGAACTTGAAGGGCTGCTTCGTAAGATGAGGGTAATGACCCTGAGCCAGAAAGGATATGTTTCAGGAGAAACGTTTACCCGGCTTGATGAACCGGGTGTGAGCATGGTCATCAGCACTTGGCAGTCTCTGGATGACTGGCGGGCCTGGACCTTGAATAAAGAGCGGGTCACCATTCAAGAAGAGATCGACAAATTGCTCGGAGAGCCGACACAGTACGAGATTTTTGAAAATATCTGATCAACTGTGTCGGGCAGCGGTTATTGATTAAGGCAAGTATCTGCAGAATTTTAAAAGCGGCCTGTCAAAACAACAGGCCGCTTTTTTTATTGCTCACCCTGCTTGGTACCCGTTGCGACTGTTTCCATTGCGTCGCTGCTGCAGTACGGGTTGCCCCACCTGAACAACCAGCGATCTGCGTCCGCAGAGCCGGGTGATTTTGTGAAACAGGTCAGTGGTTGGACGGATGCTCATGTCTTTGAGCACCTGGATATCAACCTCGCCCCGGTCGGCAAACTGGAGGGTGAGCAAAACCGGTGTTGTGCCGTGGTACTGATAGAGCAGCTCCTTTAACTCCAGCATGTGCTGCCGTGAGGTGTTGGTGGATTGCAGGGTAATAACAGCCTTTTCCGTATACTGTTCCAACGTCTTGTTGAGGCCCAGGATCTCCTGAGCCACAATTTTGGCACCACGCTCTCCCTGTTGGACGGTACCGAGCACGATCAGCGGCTGGTCATTAGTCAGAAACTGACTGTATTGGCTGAATGTCGAAGGAAAAACAATCACTTCAATACTTGCAGTCATGTCTTCAAAGACCGTGAAGGCCATGCGTTCGCCTTTTTTCGATTTATGCTCCTTATAACCGGCCATCAGACCACCAATTCGTACGACCTGGCCGTCGCGCAACTTTTCCACACCAACGATGTCGGTATCGACCACGCGCCGCAGATCTTCCAACACACCTTCCAGGGGATGACCGGTTAAAAAAAAGCCGACCATCTCCTTTTCGTAAGCAAGTTTTTCCAGTTGAGGCCAATCTTCCACCACGGGTAATTCCATCTCAATATTTCCACCGCTGGGGAGTGCAGAGGACTGCCCAATGGCAAAGAGATTCATCTGACCGCTCAATCGGTCTCGTTGCACAGCTTTGGCCCGATCAATACATTGGTCAAGTACTTCCATGTACTGTTTTCGGTTTGGATTGAGCGAATCAAAGGCACCGGCCTTGATAAGGCTTTCAATGACCTTGCGGTTCACCTTGGCAGAATCGATACGGCTGCAGAAATCGGCCAGTGAGTGGTAGTTTCCACCGGCAGTTCGTTCCGCAAAAATCGAATCAAGGGCGGCTCCGCCTACATTTTTAACGGCCGCCAGGCCGAATCGGATGCGATCGTTGACAACTGTGAAGTCGTTGAACGATTCGTTGATATCCGGTGGTAAAACCTCAATCTTTTCCTGCCGACATTCGTTAATGTACTTTACTACCTTGTCGGTATTTTCCACATCACAGGAGAGAAGGGCAGCTAAAAACTGTGCAGGGTAGTGGGCTTTGAGATAGGCGGTTTGGTACGCGATCAGAGCGTAGGCTGCGGAATGTGATTTGTTGAAACCATAACCGGCAAATTTGGCCATCAGGTCGAAGATGTGTTTAGCTTTTGCTTCGGGGATGTTATTTTTTGCAGCTCCTGCCATAAACTTCCCACGTTCCTTCTCCATAACCTCCGCGATCTTTTTCCCCATGGCACGCCGAAGGATATCGGCATCGCCCAGACTGTAACCGGCGAGGATATTGGAGATTTTCATGACCTGTTCCTGGTAGACAATAACACCGTAGGTCTCCTGGAGCACCGATTTGATCTGGGGGAGCGGATAGTCGGCAGGCCTCCGGCCATGTTTCGTGTCGACAAAGGTGTCGACCATTCCCGAGTCAAGAGGGCCCGGGCGGTAGAGGGCTACCAGGGCGATCAGGTCAGAGAACTGCTCTGGTTGCATTTTGATCAGCAACTCGCGCATACCGTCACTTTCCAGCTGAAAAACTCCCAGGCTGTCGCCCCGGCAGAGCAGTGCATAGGTTTTGGGATCGTTCATCGGGATCTTGTGAAGATCCACCTCAATATTCAGGTCGCAGGTGATCAGTTTGAGTGCCCGGTCAATGACGGTAAGGGTTTTTAAGCCAAGAAAGTCGAACTTGATCAGTCCTGTTTTCTCGGTGTACTTCATGTCATACTGGGTCAGGATCTCCTTGTTGGGGCCGATACAGACCGGCAGGTATTCAACCATCGGCTGCGGTGAAATGACCACTCCGGCAGCATGTGTTGATTTGTGTCGGGACAGACCTTCGAGTGTTCGGGAAATGGTGAGGAGTTCCCGAACACCGTCTTCTTTCATTGCTTCACGCAACCGCGGTTCTTTTTCTATCGCTTTTTTTAAGGTGATCTTCAGTTCATCCGGCACCAGTTTGGCAATCCGGTCGACCACCGGCAGGGGGATATCCAGTACCCGGCCGACGTCACGGAGCACAGCCCGGGCCTTCATCGAACCATAGGCTACAATCTGGGCCACATGTTCATCTCCACCATAGCGTTGTCGGACATAGTCGAGCACCTCGTCCCGCCGGTCCTTACAGAAATCAATGTCAAAGTCAGGCATGGACATTCGCTCGATGTTGAGAAAACGCTCGAACAGGAGTCCATACGGAATGGGGTCGATATTGGTGATTTGCAGACAGTAGGCAGCCAGACTGCCGGCCCCTGATCCTCGTCCCGGGCCAACCGGAATCTTCTGTTGTTTTGCCCAGTTGATGAAGTCAGCCACAATGAGGAAGTAACCGGAAAATCCCATTTTCTGGATGACATCGATCTCATGCGTCAGTCGTTCACGGTAGATCTTTTCCGTCTCAACACCAACCGGCTCCAGTTCATGCATGTCATCAAGCCGTTCTTTGAGGCCGTCCCAACAGGTCTGAGCAAAAACACTGTCTAAAGTCTCTCCTTTTTTAACCGGAAAAATTGGGAAATGAGATTCACCGAGCTTAAGATGGAGGTCGCACCGCTCCGCCACTTCCAGCGTGTTGCTCAGGGCTTGAGGGCAGTAGCCGAATTGCGCTGCCATCTCGTCACCCGATTTGAAGAACAGTTGGTTGGTGTTAAACCGGAATCGATTGGGATCATCAATGGTTCTGCCGGTTTGGATGCAGAGCAGCACCTCGTGCGCGTAGGACTCCTCCTGCGTAAGGTAGTGGCAATCGTTGGTGGCCACCAGCTTGATACCCAGCTCATCGGCCAGGGCCATAAGCCCCTCGTTGGCAATGGTTTGCTCAGGCAGACCGTTTTCCTGAATTTCGAGGTACAGACGGTCACCGAATATCTTTTGCATCTCCAGTGCCCGATTTCGGGCTCCGGCAGGATCGTTGTGGGTCAGCCGCCAGGGAATCTCCCCTTTCAGACAGGCGGTGAGGATGATTAATCCCTCATTGTGCTGATAAAGGGTCTGACAATCAATACGGGGTCGATAATAAAACCCCTTGGTCTGGGCAAGCGAGGCGAGCTTCATCAGATTGCGGTACCCGGTCTCATTCATGGCAAGGGCAACCAGATGAAAGTTATGACCACCACTGCGGTTGTGGAGGTGCATGCCGTTCTCAGCCAGGTAGAACTCGCAGCCGACGAGGGGTTTGATGCCGGCTTTTTTGGCCTTCACATAAAATTCCAGAGCCCCATACATGGCACCGTGGTCGGTGATCGCCACTGCATCCATACCGAACTGTTGCGTTTTTTCAATCAGATCGGAGACGCGGATGGCACCGTCAAGCATGGAGTATTGGGTATGAACATGGAGATGGGTAAAAGGAGTCGTCATGAGCAATATCGTTGCGTTGGTTTATCTATGATGATTCGGGCTGAGTGGTTGTGGGCGAGGATCTGCGTGTTCCTGCGAAAGTCTTTTGAGCAGGTCGTTCCTCCGGTTTTTTTCGAAGTCAGTGCCTGGAAATCAGCGCTGGGAAGATCCCTTGAAGGCCCATTCTCCTCGTCAAGAGTACTTGATACCTTTTTCTGCTGATTTTTGCTGGATTGCTGCTGCAACGTACCTCGAAGAGAGGAGCAACGTTCTTTATATCAGGTCCTGGAGAAACAGACAAGTCGCAGTCTCTGGTTGTCATTTTCATCGGATCTTTACGTTTGTGGGTATTTAAGACGTTATTGCACGGTGATAGCGTCTCTTCACCGTTTTGAACCAAGTCCCCTTATCGAGAAGCCGGCGTACAACCAGGAAGACGACAAGGCCTTTGTTGTGACCCGAGGGCAACGGTATTGTGCGATAGCACGAGAATCGACATCGTGACGCCTGTTGGGATACACACCGAACCGACCGGCTGAGT